>NZ_JBFSSD010000044.1:0-41754 GCF_041466145.1 Vibrio sp. 10N.239.312.D08
TATTCATCAACGAGTGCCCACACAGATTGATAGGTTTAAATTGTTAAAGAGCTTTACTTGTCGAGCATTCCTTTTAGTAAGGAGCCTCTCGAAGTGGACGGCCATTCTAGCGGATTGAATTCCAGTGTCAAACACTTTTTCCAGCTAATTTTTCAAAGCATCTTAAATGCTTATCACCGTCTTGTCACCCAGTTCAAACCGCTTGGTTATCCTTGGCAACGGAGGCGCATTATAGAGAGAATAATCCTTTGCACAAGGCTAAAAACGAAAAAAAGCCGCCACCGGCGACCGTTCGAACACTATTCACACAAAGCGTTCAAAATAGGTACGATCAAGCCTTAATTTCGACCAATCGCACCTACCGTTCTTACTTCAACTATTGGTGAGCAATAATGCGGTCGTTGTTTACTAATAGCTGCACTTTCTTATCTGGATTAATTTTTCCTGCCAATATCGCTTTCGCTAACGGGTTCTCGACACTTTGTTGAATCGCTCTTTTCAAAGGTCGCGCGCCATATACTGGATCAAAACCAACTTGAGAAATCAACTTGAGTGCTTTATCCGAGACTTCAAGCTCATAACCATTGTCTTCCATGCGCTTCTTAAGGTGCTCAAGCTGAATAGCGGCTATCGACTGAATGTGCTCTTGACCCAATGGATGGAACACCACGCTTTCATCAACTCGGTTCAAAAACTCAGGACGGAAATGTTTACCTACCACTTCCATCACTTCATTCTTTATTCCTTGGTAGTCGAGCGTATTGAAGTTCTCTTGAATTCTCGAAGAGCCAAGGTTGGATGTCATGATCACTACCGTGTTTCTAAAATCGACTGTACGACCTTGTCCATCGGTTAAGCGTCCATCATCAAGCACCTGCAATAAGATATTGAAAACATCCGGATGCGCTTTCTCTACTTCATCTAGCAAAATCACTGAATAAGGCTTGCGACGCACTGCTTCTGTTAAGTAACCACCTTCTTCATATCCAACGTAACCCGGAGGAGCACCAACCAAACGAGCAACAGAGTGTTTCTCCATAAACTCAGACATGTCGATACGCACCATTGCATCGTCACTATCAAACATGAAGTTCGCGAGTGTTTTACACAACTCCGTTTTACCAACGCCAGTTGGACCAAGGAATAAGAAAGATCCAATCGGCTTGTTTGGATCAGATAAACCTGCACGGCTACGACGAATCGCATTCGATACCACTTCGACTGCTTCCGCTTGGCCAATAACTCGCTTATGTAGAACACCTTCCATGTTAAGAAGCTTCTCTTTCTCGGCTTCTAGCATTTTAGAAACAGGTATGCCTGTTTGCTTCGATAGCACGTCTGCAATTTCTGCATCAGTGACCTTATTACGCAGCAGCGTCATTTCTTGCATTTCAGCTTGAGTCGCAAGATCTAACTGCTTCTCTAATTCTGGGATTCGACCGTATTGCAATTCAGACATTCGGTTAAGATCACCAGCACGTCTCGCAAAATCCATATCCATACGAGCTTGTTCTAGCTCTGACTTGATGTGTTGCGTGCCAGAAAGCGCGGCTTTCTCTGCATTCCACACTTCTTCAAGCTCTGCGAAATCTCGTTCTTTGTCAGAAAGCTCTTCTTGTAATGTTCGAAGGCGTTTTTCACTGGCTTCATCATTTTCATTGGTAAGAGCTTGCTGCTCGATCTTCAATTGAATGATTTTACGCTCGAGCTTATCTAGCGACTCAGGTTTTGAGTCGATCTGCATACGGATACTCGAAGCCGCTTCATCAATCAGATCAATCGCTTTATCCGGCAGTTGACGATCAGAAACGTATCGATGAGATAGTGTTGCTGCAGCCACGATTGCTGGGTCGGTAATTTCTACATGATGATGAAGTTCATAGCGCTCTTTCAAACCACGAAGAATCGCCACCGTGTCTTCAACCGTTGGTTCATCGACAAGCACTTTTTGGAAGCGGCGCTCTAACGCTGGATCTTTCTCTATGTATTGACGGTATTCATCAAGAGTCGTTGCGCCAACACAGTGGAGTTCACCACGAGCCAACGCTGGTTTTAGCATGTTACCGGCATCCATAGAGCCTTCACCTTTACCAGCGCCGACCATAGTATGAATTTCATCGATGAAGAGAATGATATTGCCCTCTTCTTTAGACAATTCATTGAGGACTGACTTCAAACGCTCTTCAAACTCACCACGATATTTAGCGCCAGCTACCAAAGCACCCATGTCTAATGAAAGTACGCGTCGGCCTCTTAAACCTTCTGGCACTTCATTGTTAATAATGCGCTGAGCCAAACCTTCAACGATAGCTGTCTTACCAACACCAGGTTCACCGATAATGACTGGGTTGTTCTTAGTACGACGCTGAAGTACTTGGATAGTACGGCGGATTTCGTCATCTCGGCCAATTACCGGATCCAGCTTGCCTTGCTCCGCTCTTTCAGTCAGATCGATGGTGAACTTCTCTAACGCTTGGCGTCGGTCTTCGGCATTTGGGTCATCAACTTTTTGACCGCCACGAACCTGCTCGATAGCTTGAGATAATTTTTGCTCAGTAAGACCTAGCTCTTTAAGCAGGTTACCTAAAGGGCCTTTATCTTCAATTGCGGCAAGTAGGAAGACTTCCGAAGAAATGTATGTGTCTTGACGCTTTTGTGCGACCTTGTCACATAGGTTGAACAAAGTACCCATTGCATTCGACAGTTGAACATCACCACCGATACCACTTACTTTCGGTACACGGTCTAATATTTCGCTTAGCTTTGAACGCAATTGAACCACATCAATATTCAGCATGGTGAGCAATGGACGAATTGCACTACCATCTTGATTAAGCAAAGACACCATTAGGTGCACAGGCTCTATATATTGGTGATCACGACCTAATGCGAGCGACTGAGCATCAGATATCGCAATTTGGAATTTACTAGTGAATCGATCGAGACGCATGCCAACCTTCCTACTCTTAGATATGTTTATCTTATGGTTAGAAGATGGATACGGTAACGCGGATTTTCAAGGGATAAGAATGAAGAATAGAGCTGTTATAAAAATATAAATGAGCTGGATGACTGGTTGCACTAGTTAAAGGTTACTCTAACCAAATAAAAGTAGCTTGGCGTCCAGTAATACCATCACGACGATAAGAATAGAACGCATCGGCATCAGCGAAGGTACATAGATTAGAGTCTGTCACAAAAGTTACACCAACTTTGTTCAGTCGTTGCGTTGCAAGCTGAGACATATTCGCTAGCCATTTGCCTGGTTCAGCTTTGGCTTCAAATGCGAGCTTAGCTTGAGAGTCAAAACTAACGAAAGCTTCCAACACATCATCGCCTACTTCAAAAGCTTGTTTGCCTATTGCAGGACCAAGCCAAGCAATGATCTTATTCTCTGAACCTAAGTTTGAAAACTTTGCGACGGCATTTTCAAGAATACCACCAGCAAGACCACGCCAACCAGCATGAACTGCAGCAACTTGAGTGCCTTTGGTATCAGTAAGGATTACAGGTAAGCAATCGGCTGTCATCGCAGAACAAACAACATCTTTAGCTGTGGTAAATGCACCGTCAGCATCAAGAATATCTGCCGTAGGGTGTAAAACCGTAACGACATCTGTTGAATGAGTTTGATGTAGCCATACCGGAGCGGCAGGCATATTAGCGTGTTGCTTGAGCCAGGCTCTGTTGTTTTCAACAAGCGAAGCATCATCCCCAACATGCGTACCTAGGTTTAATCCTTGATACGCACCAGTAGAAAAACCATCAAAACGTGTCGAAGCAAATGCTTTCACGTTTTTTGGTGCATTCCAGTTAGGGATGATCATCGACATGATTAAATGTCGTCTTCCAAGTTTTCGCGCGCATCAACACGTAACGCTTCAGCCATCACGACCATGTCATTTGGCACAGGAGCGTGGAACTCAACTTCTTCACCTGTAATTGGGTGAACAAATTTAAGCATAACGGCGTGCAGTGCTTGGCGATCAAAAGAACGAATCATTGTTGTTAGTTCTTCAGATGCACCTTTTGGAATACGAGCACGACCACCGTATGCAACGTCACCTAGCAGCGGATGCTGAAGGTATGACATGTGAACACGAATTTGGTGAGTACGACCCGTTTCTAGGCGTAGACGAATACGAGTATGCTCGCGGAAGTGCTCAGCAACACGGTAGTGAGTTACCGCTGGCTTTCCTAATTCATTTACATCCATCAAGGTACGCTTAGTTGCATGACGGCTAATGCCTTTCTCTACCACACCACCAGCGGTCATTTTGCCAATTGCAATTGCTTCATATTCACGAGTAATACGACGCTTAGCAAGAGCACGCACAAGACGAGTTTGAGCTGGAACCGTTTTAGCCACAACCATAAGGCCTGTTGTGTCTTTATCAAGACGGTGCACAATACCTGCACGAGGCACTTCTGCAATCTGTGGGTAATGGAAAAGCAATGCGTTTAGTATGGTTCCATCCGGTGTGCCTGCGCCTGGGTGTACAACCAGATCGCGAGGCTTATTGATAACCAATAAGTCATCATCTTCGTAGACAATGTTTAGAGGAATATCTTGTGCTTCCCAGCGCTCTTCATCTGCAAGTTCAGCTTGCAAGATGATCTCTTCACCGCCCAAAACCTTAACGCGCGGCTTTGTAATAACTTCGCCATCCACTTGGATTTTGCCGTCAAGAAGCCACTCTTTAATGCGAGAGCGAGAAAAATCGGTAAATAGTTCAGCGACAGCTTGGTCTAAACGTTGACCTAACTGGCTGCTTTTTACTGTGTCTGTTAATGTGATCTGCTGAGCCATATCGAACTTTTTTAAAAACCGTGAGACTAATACCCATTAGTATGGATAAAATAGAATAATTGCATCATTGTATCTGTTACTGGTTAGAAAGTAACGGAAGCTTACGAAATATTTAATTCAAGGAATCGACGCCTGACATGAAACACCTTACTTTATCGGGTCTATTAGCCGTATCACTCTTGGTTGGTTGTTCAAGTAGTGAAGAGATAGTGCCAGATGTACCACCATCGGTTCTCTACTCTGACGCTCAAGAATCACTGCAGAGCGGTAGCTGGCTTTCAGCAATAGAAAAGCTAGAAGCCCTAGACTCACGTTACCCATTCGGCGCCTATTCTGAGCAAGTACAGCTCGATCTGATTTACGCTTACTACAAAAATGATGACTTGGCACTTGGCCTCGCTACCATTTCACGTTTCCTACGTTTGAACCCAACGCATGAGAAACAAGACTGGGTTCTTTACATGCGCGGCTTAACGCACATGGCGCAAGACCGAAACTTCATGCACGATATTTTTAATATCGACCGTAGTGACCGAGATCCTGAACCAGTGAAACTTGCGTTTGCTGACTTCAAGCGACTACTCGAACGTTTCCCTAGTAGCCCTTATGCTGAAGATGCACAAAAACGCATGTTCGCACTTAAGAACCGCCTAGCAGAGTATGACTTAGCAACCGCTGATTTCTACCTACGCCGCGAAGCTTGGATTGCTGCGATCAACAGAACGCAAGAGCTGCAAAAAACTTACCCAGACACCATTGCTGCGCGTAAGTCTTTAGATATCCAGCTAAAAGCTTATCAACAACTCGGCCTAGATGACGCTGTGTTAAGAACAGAAAAGTTGATTGAGTTAAACCCACTACCTTAATCAAACCTCTTACATCTCAATCCTAAAAGCGCGCTAATTTACTAGCGCGCTTTTTTTCATCTACATATCGCAAACTTGATGGATCGCATAATACACGGTATCTTCAAAAGATAACTTTTAACAAAACATCAACATGGAGTGTGGATGTGAGTAGGTTGTTATTATTTATCTGGATATCGCTATTTAGCCACTTATCCTACGCATTAGAACTGTCTCCATTAAGCAATAAGCCTTACATGGGTGACTTGGATGTGCTCAAAACCAAAGGAACGGTTAGAGTGCTAGTGTCTGCCGATCTTGGTTTCTATTACATCGAGGATGGCAAGCCAAAAGGCATCGTGGCAGAAATGCTCTACCACTTTGAGAAAAGCCTTCGTAAGAAACATCCCTATCTCAATGTTCAAATCATCCCCGTGCAACGAGATGATCTACTTCCCTCTTTAGAGTCTGGCTATGGTGATGTCGCTGTCGCTAACCTAACGATCACCGATAAACGATTACGAACCATCGATTTTTCGGATCCGATGATTAAAGATGGTAAAGAACTCATTATCACAGGGAAAAAGGCCGAACCTATCACCGAAATCAAGCAATTGAGTGGCAAAGAGGTGTGGATACGAGCAAGCTCGAGTTACTTCGAGAGTGTACAAAGATTTAATAAGGAGCTTAACGAGCTAGGTTTACCACCACTGCATGTCCACTTTATCGAGGAGTCATTACAAGACTACGAGCTGATAGAACTGGTTAACCAAGGTTATATACAAGGCACAATTCTGGATAACCATAAAGCCAAGCTCTGGATCGATGTAATGGAAAACATTCAAGTCCATAACGACTTACCTTTACGAGAAAATGGTCGTATTGCTTGGGCTTTAAGAAAAGACAGCCCTCAACTGAAGAAAGAGATAAACAAATACGTCAAGACCGCACGAACAGGCACCCTGCTTGGGAATGTCATCTACCAGAAATACATCGACAATACTCGCTGGTTAGGCCGAGCACTCAACCCCAATAAAGTAGACCGAGTAGCTAAACTCTCAGATGTCTTTGAAAAGTATTCGAGCAAGTATGAATTTGATCCTTTGATGATGTCAGCTCAAGGTTTCCAAGAATCAGGACTGGATCAGAGCCGGATTTCTCATCGCGGGGCTATTGGTGTGATGCAGGTATTACCGAGTACCGCCAAAGATAAAAACGTCAACATCAAGAACATCCATAAGGTGGATAACAACATCCATGCGGGTGTGAAGTATATGCGCTTTATCAAAGACCGATATTTTGACGACCCGGCAATATCACCCGACAATCAAATCTACTTTACCTTGGCTTCTTACAACGCTGGTCCTGCTAAGATCAGAAAGATGAGGAGCATTGCCAAGCAGAAAGGTTACAACCCAAACATCTGGTTTAAAAACGTAGAAATCATCACTCGCAAATACGTGAGTAAAGAACCCGTAACCTATGTTGCCAACATCAATCGTTACTTCGTAATCTATAAACAATTACAAGCTATCAATGCTATCCGAGAGGACGGCACAGCGAGATTACTGAACACTAACGACTAGGATCGCCTCCATCCCAGAGCTGGGGAGCCAAAGGTATTAGGTAAAGCTAAAAAACACAAAAGCCGCATAAGAATACTTATGCGGCTTTTGTTTATCTAATTCTGAAGAAGCTTATGTAGCGACCTATATTACAAGACCTATATCACAAAACACTATTGAGTAAATTTCAATCAAGCACTTTCCATAGGCTGTAGGACGCCCCTAAAAACTGATTTAATTTTTAGCGAAGCCTTGCCTCCAAGTTATCGTTTTTCATAAGGATAACAAGCATTTTTCGCCAAAAAGATACTAAGACTTGCGTAAGATCACATTTGATTTTAATGCTTATCCCACCCAACCAAAACAAGATCTAGATCACATTCTTTATTCCTAAAAGTCGTAATCTGAAGTTAACCCATGAGGGATACAACAGAGGAAAACTTCTATGAAAATGAACATCACTGGTAAAAACATCGACATTACCTCTGCAATCCGTGATCACATAGAAAGCAAATTTAAAAAGCTAGATAAATGGCAAGTAGACATCATTGGCTGCCAAGCGAGCTTTAGCGAAGAACCAAACAAGAAGAAGAAATTTGAAGCGGTACTAACCGTACCAAAAGGCCAACTTGTTGCTTCATCAATCCATGACGACCTCTACGTAGCGATCAACGAAGTAGAACAAAAACTAGAGCGTCAACTCAACAAGCTACGCCATAAACCAGAAGCGCGCCGCGCTGAAAAGCCTGAAATCGAAGAGCTAGAAGCTGAAGTAGAATAAGGAAAGAGAACAGATTAAAAAATAGCGCCTCAGGGCGCTATTTTTTTGCTTGACGCTCGTAGCTCGCTTGCTTATTGTGTTTAAACATTCATAAAACAATCACTTTTTATGCACACTCAATCTTTGTTTATTTTTGACTTCTTTTTTCTTCCGTAAATCGGAGGCTAAGTCGTTTTAGAAAAACAAGTCAAAAACGAACAAGAAGCCTCCCACACTAGGGAGGCTTTTTTATAAGGACACATTTATGACTGACCGCTCAATTTCACTGGATGATATCCGCCTTCGTCTTAATGATTTAGACGACGAACTCCTGAAGTTACTTTCAGAGCGTCGCAAGCTAAGTATCGAAGTCGCTAAAAGCAAAGTAGAGACATCAAAACCAGTTCGTGATGCAGTACGAGAACAACAACTATTAGTTAAGCTGATCAACAACGGCAAAGATAAATACGAACTTGATGCGCAGTACATTACCAAGCTGTTTCACACCATCATCGAAGATTCCGTTTTACTACAACAGTCATACTTACAAAACCTAGCGAACCCGCAAAGCCGTAAACCATTGGCTCGCGTTGCATTCTTAGGTTCTAAGGGATCGTATTCTCACCTTGCGAGCCGCGAATACTTCAGCCGCAAGAATATGGAATTGATTGAGCTGAACTGTAATCACTTCAAAGAAGTCGCATCAACAGTAGAGTCTGGCCATGCCGACTACGGTGTCCTGCCGATTGAGAACACCAGTTCAGGGTCAATTAACGAGGTCTACGACCTGTTACAGCATACGACTCTATACATTGTTGGCGAACTTTCTCAACCGATTGAGCACTGCCTTGTTGCTAAAAGTGATATCCGTTTAGAAGACATCAAAACACTCTACTCGCACCCACAACCTCATCAACAATGCAGTGAGTTCTTGAGCCGCCTTAAGGGTGTCAACCTTGAGTCTTGCGCAAGCACCGCTGATGCAATGAAAAAAGTTAAAGAATTGGGTGGTAATGACGTAGCTGCTATTGGTAATGCATCGAGCGGTAAGCTTTATGGACTACAGCCAATCCAGAGCAATATTGCAAACCAAACAGAGAACCACACTCGTTTCATCGTTGTGGCGCGTAAGCCTGTTGAAGTATCGACTCAAATACCAGCGAAAACAACGCTCATCATGTCGACATCTCAAGAGGCGGGTTCTTTGGTAGAAACACTACTGATCCTGCAACGCTTAGGCATCAACATGACTAAGCTAGAATCTCGTCCTATCATGGGTAACCCTTGGGAAGAGATGTTCTATGTCGATTTAGAGGCGCATCTGGATTCAGATAATATGCAACAAGCGATAACGGAACTAACAGCCATTACTCGCCACCTTAAGGTGTTGGGTTGCTACCCAAGTGAGAACATCAAAGCGACTCAAGTTAAGTTGTCATAGCTGAAAGTGAGTATCAGCTTTTAGCTAACATAAGTATTTGGCCTACAGCAGGCCAAATACTTAAATCACCCTCTAGTCGAGTACTATTCTCGCTAAGAAAACTCACCCTAGCATGCCTGAAACACAATTCACTTGTTTCGCACATTCGGCACGCTTACTCTCTCCACTACTTGAGCCTTTCTAACAAAAACTCATTAGTGGCTTTTTTTATCAATAAAGACAAAACCTTACCCCCTTCACAGGAAATCATCGAACTACGTATAATTAATAGCGAGTAAGCATTAAGTAACATAAACTTATGCGCTTAATTTATAAATAGTGTTGTCATTAACTATGAAGCTAAGTACTAAAATCTTACTACTAATAGCCCCTGTGATACTGATCAGTACCGCGGCTTCTAGCTATATTATTTATTCGACGCAAAAAAGCAGTTTCATCAAACGCGAAGACAACGCACTTCAACTGAACATGGAAAAACTAGCCGGATACTTTCGCCAATCTCGTTCGTTCCTCAATAGCTACTCTTACACCTTGACCCAGAGTGATATGGTGAAGCGTTATTTTCTCACTGATCAAAATCTATCTCGCGATCTTGAACTGGTCAGTAATCTTCGAGAAGCCATTCATTTCCTGCAAGATGACGATGAAAGCTATACAGGTTTAGCGCTTCTTAATGGTGATCGAAAACTGCGTTATTACGCGGATAATAGCAATGACTCACGCACTCAGATTGACAGTAAGATATTGGAGTATGTTGACCTGCACTATCAAGACACCTTAGCAACATCGAGTACCAACTATATTCAAAACTCCCAAGGCGAAGGGATGTTGGTTCACTATGACAAGGTAGATAGAAAAGCGATTTTCCCAACCGTTAACAATCAACCCGACGATGTGTTCTTTGTTGTTGTCTCTGTCTCTCTCGACAAATTTAATGCGCTGAGAAAACAGATAGAGTTCGACTACCAAACCAGTTTATTCTTCACATCCATAGCGGTTTCTTTGGAAAATGATGTCACCCACTCAGTCAAGCTTGCTCCAGAACTGTACGCCACGGTCGATCCGGCGCAATTCCTATTAGAAAACAAGCTCGATTCAATTTGGAACAAGCTGAGTTTGTCGTTTGCCCTGTCTGCGTTTGTGACTGTCGCTCTTCTACTCATGCTTCTGTCTCGCACTGTGATTACTCCAATAACGCGGCTCGATCGACAGCTACAGCAAGTCGAAAAAAAACAACGTAAGAACATCGAACGCTTGGGCACTCGTGATGAGCTTGGCCGCCTATCACAGCGTTTTTATGACATGTACCAAGAGTTAGATAACACCTACCAACAGACCAAGCTCTTGGCCGAAAATGATCAGTTAACCCAAATAGCCAATAGGCATCAGTTTCAAACCTTCGTTCAGCAATCGTTGCCAAAACCGAGTTCGAATACCGAAACCTGGGTTCTCTATTTTGACTTGGACAACTTCAAGTTTGTGAACGACAAATACGGACATCAAATCGGCGACTCGATTCTGGTCTCTTTTGCTCAGCGTATTTCAGATATTTGTCGTCACTATAAAGAGGAGTTCGACGCTCATTGTATGCCAGCCCGACTTTCTGGAGACGAGTTCGTTGTCTACATTAACGCTCCTAGTCACCGAGGAAATGTCGCGCATCGATTCTCGAACGATTTGCTCACTCCACTGCAAAAAGGCTTTGTCACCGAATCAGGCAGCTTTCCGATCACGGTCAGTATTGGTATTGCGACCTACCCTAATGATGGCAACTCAATCGAGAAGCTTCTGTCCAACGCGGATACCGCGATGTACCAAGCCAAGCGTGCCGGTAAAAACCAATTTGCTGACTATTCACGGGATTTAGACAAAGCCATTCAGCGCCAAGCAGATATTGAACGTGCGCTTAGAGGTAAGAATTTTGATGATGAATTCAGGCTCGTTTACATGCCCTACATGGATTCCACCGGGACTGATGTTATTGGCGTTGAGGTGTTATTGCGTTGGAATTCAAAGCAACTTGGTTTGGTTCCACCAGATGAGTTCATTCCAATAGCCGAACAAACCGGGCTGTTTGAACATGTTGACCGCTGGGTAATACAGAATGCGTTTGCTTCATTCCATCGACTTCAGGCTCAATTTGATCACTCGATTCAATTGTCGATCAACTTATCTTCTGCTGGCATTGAAACCACTCACCTTGCGGGTTTCATTAAAGAACACGCGGAGTTAAATCGAATTCCACCAAGCCTAATCGATTTTGAAATCACTGAAACCTTTTACTCAAACTCAGAAGGCTTCCCATTGCTGAATGAGCTGTCATGCATGGGTTATCGACTGGCGATTGATGACTTTGGTTCCGGTTACACCTCTATCACTCAACTGGTGCAGTATCCAACTCAGAAAATTAAATTGGATAAAGCGTTTTTGGATACCTTAATTGAAACCGATAACCAGAACATCGTAAAACCAGTTATCGGGTTGTGTCATGCTCAGGGGAAAAAGGTCACCGCCGAAGGGATTGAAACTCAAGACATGCACCAGTGGTTACAGGATGCACAGTGCGATATGCTGCAAGGCTATTACTTTGGTAAACCCATGCCACTAGAAGAATTGAGTGACTGGTACCGACAACATCAACTCAATCTAATCGACAACAAAAAGAATCCGACACATGAAATCTGTAATCATCGCATCGCTGAACCCAGCTAAAATAAACGCCGTTAAAAGTGCGTTCTTATCTGCTTTTCCTGATACTGAATTTGATTTCAAAGGCATCAGCGTCCCTAGTGGTGTCGCCGATCAACCGATGAGCAATGATGAAACCTATCAAGGTGCCGTGAATCGAGTTCACAACGCAACTCAAGCTCAGCCTGATGCAGACTTCTATGTTGGTCTAGAAGCGGGAATAGAAACAAACGTCACCTTTGCCTGGATGGTGATCGAAACGAATGGCCAACGTGGCGAGTCTCGTTCAGCAAGTCTGATGCTGCCACCAGCCGTGCTTGAGAAACTAGAGCATGCAAACGAGTTAGGGGATGTGATGGATGAAGTGTTTGGTACCGACAATATCAAACAGAAAGGTGGTGCCATTGGCCTACTGACACATAACCAATTATCACGCAGTTCGGTCTATCATCAAGCTTTAATTTTGGCTCTGATCCCATTTGTGAATCCTGAACACTTTCCTATTTAGTATTTGAGGCTTCCTTAAACTTCAAAAGATTCCAAGAACAATCTTCAGAAACAAAAAACGCTAACATCCAGTTAGCGTTTTTTATCGAATTCGTATTCATACTATCGCGTGATAGCTTAATTCCATTATTACTTTAGCAATAGGTCGGCGATCACGATTTTCTCTTGCTCAGATTTGGCCTTTAGCTCATTTGAGCCTCTGGTTATCGTCGCTACGCCTACGCCCAGCATTTGACTCACCTGTCGTTGAGACATATCGCCTTTCATCAGCTCACAGAAGATATTAATTCGAGCAACCAGAGCATCTCGCTCGTCTGGTGTCATCATCATAGTCAACAACAGCTCGTGCTGATCTTTTTCGACAGCCGTCTTTACCAAGTCCATCAGTTGTTGCCAATTATCATATTCAGGTTGTGATGCCATATCTCTACACTTACTTTTAAATTCTGACTTTAAAGAGTCGCTTAACGATTGAAAGCGTTTAACACTTTATACCGAAACACTTGATGCGATCCAATGTAAAAAGGCAGTAAGTGGAAATGGTTCGCACTCACTGCCTTTATTCTTACTCAGTTTCGGGCCAAATGCCGAAGGCTTAGTATTTCGTTTTTGCCTCATGGGGCGCTAAAAACGTCCCTTTCTCACCCAAGATATCTCGATAGTAGGTCTCAAACATCAAGATATTCTGAACGTAGCCACGTGTCTCTTTGAATGGGATCATTTCGATAAATGCAAAGGCATCGAGCTTTTCATCGCTGCGTGAACGCCACTGTTTCACACGGCTAGGTCCAGCATTATAAGCCGCAAACGCAAAGATACGGTTGTCATCATATTGAGCGAGTAAACCATCTAAGTAGTGACTGCCAATCTCAATGTTTTTGCCGACATCATAAAGATCATCGCTGCCCTGATACTTAATCTTATGTTTGTTCGCTGTGTATTGCGCCGTCTTGGGCATAATTTGCATAATGCCACGCGCGCCAACTGGAGAGCGAGCTTCTGAATCCATCGCACTCTCTTGTCTTGCTAAAGACATCAAAGTGATTGGATCGAGATCGTGCTTTTCAGCGTAGAAGTTAAACCACCACTTATGAGCAACAGGGAAGCGCAGCGCAATGTTATCCCACATCTTCGCAGAGATACTCGCTGTTACGGTAAAGTGATTCCAACGCTGTGTCGCAGCGTAAGCGGCAAGCATCTCTTTTTGCTCTTTATCTGCATTGGTCAGTAACCAGCGCCATTCACTTTTCGCTGCCGCAATTTTGTCTCGGTCAATCAGTTCACCAATACGCACCAAAGAGGTGTCGAATGGCTTCACTGTTTCAGCATTGTATTTAAGTGTCGATGTTGGATATTGAACTGGCTTACCTAACTGCTTAGCCGCAGCCACACTGTAGAAATTACGCTGACCCAAGATATCTGACAGTCGCTTATTGCCTTTGTCAGTATCGCCCGTCGCGATTTCAGCTCTGCCCTGCCAATATTGCCAACGAAGCGAAGCCTGATGTTTATCATCCAAGCGCGCTATCCACTCTTTCAAACCCGTCCAATCGGCATGTTGAATTGCTAAGCGAGCACGTCGTTCCAGCAGAACTTGCTTTGATGAACTCGCGAGCATTTTGTCGCGCCACACCATTAACTCTTCAGAGTCGGTGTTGATCAGACGAAACGTTAGGTAATCAGCGAGCTCTTGAGATTTCTCTTTCGAAAACTTCTGAGCCTTGATGACATCATCAAACACCTTTTGAGCACTGCTTGATGATTTCCTTGCTAGCTTCTCGAAAGCAAACTCGGTTTGAGCTTGGTAGAATTCATTCGCTGGATGTTTTTTAGCAAACGCGAGTACATTTTCAGGCTTGTTGTACAACGCCTTCATCTGCTTCGCTTGAGCAATTGACTCATCATGATCCAATTGCTTAATCAGATAGCTCATTAACTTACCGTTACGGCCCTCGAACGCTAGCAGCATTCTATCCAGAATCAGCTCATCAGTTCTTAGCCCAGCTTGATCCCAGCTTTTAAATAAAGGGTCACAAGCGTCATCAACACCACTACCACTCAACCAAAGTTGTTTAGCTCCTTTAAAGGCAAGCTCTTGGTTACCTTGCTCGTAATGCGCTCGATAATAAATACATTGGTATTTTTCACCGACAGGCTCTTTGGTTTGAAACTCAAGGATCGTCTTCCACTGTTTTTGAGAAGCCAATGAGTCCAAATAAGGTGCGCGCATTCGATTGGAGAAAGGCAATGCCTTGTTCTCTTCAATGAAAGCATCGACCTCAGCAGGTGTGCGATCACCTAAGCCAATCAGAAAGGCCCGATAATCGGTGTAAGGTGTTAAAGGGTATGTTTGAATTTTGTTACGCAGCGCGGAGTAAGCTTTTAGATCACGGCTGTCTAAAACCTCTTGCGCTTTGTCATAAACGTCACGCTGCATTTCAAGCTCGGATGCATTGCTAGCCATAGCGACCGGAGCCAGTGAAACCGAAGACAAAATTGCCGATGCAGCCACAGCAATTTTCGTATTACCAATGCGGAAAAACATTCGCTCTTTCCTTAGTGCGTGTATGAATACGTGAAGTCTATTTACGCCCGACATCACATCAAATGTAAAGGATTTGAGTGTAAATATTATTAATATTTAACACTTCGCCTCAGAAGCCCATTAAATATAGTTTTAATGACCAATGTGACAATAATAGGTAAGGATTTGTTCAAGAGTGGCTTTTCTGCCCTAGGAGTAACATCTTTGAGGATATTGGTATAAAATAACAGACAATTTTGAACAATAATTAGGATCGATCGGCAATGGCTGAATACGTATATACCATGTCTCGGGTGAGCAAAACTGTTCCACCTAAGCGTCAAATTCTTAAAGACATTTCTCTTAGCTTTTTTCCTGGCGCTAAAATCGGTGTTTTGGGTCTAAATGGTTCAGGTAAATCTACCCTACTACGTATCATGGCTGGTATTGATACTGATATTGATGGTGAAGCACGTGCACAACAAGGCCTTAAAGTAGGTTATCTACCACAAGAGCCTGTGCTAGACGAATCAAAAACTGTTCGTGAAATCGTAGAAGAAGCGGTTTCTGACGTTGCTGACGCACTTAAGCGTATTGATGCGGTTTACGCAGCTTACGCAGAACCAGATGCAGACTTCGATGCACTGGCAAAAGAGCAAGGCGAACTAGAAGCTCTGATTCAAGCAAAAGACGGTCACAACTTAGAGACTGCTCTAGAGCGTGCTGCTGATGCACTTCGTCTTCCTGAGTGGGATGCGAAAATTGAATTCCTATCAGGTGGTGAGCGTCGTCGTGTTGCTATCTGTCGTCTACTTCTTGAAAAGCCAGACATGCTGCTTCTTGATGAACCAACCAACCACTTGGATGCAGAATCAGTAGCATGGCTTGAGCACTTCCTTGTTGATTACAGTGGTACTGTTGTGGCGATTACCCACGACCGTTACTTCCTAGACAACGCAGCTGGCTGGATTCTAGAACTTGACCGTGGTGAAGGTATCCCATGGGAAGGTAACTACACGTCTTGGCTAGAGCAAAAAGACGAGCGTCTTAAGCAAGAAAAAGCGGGCGAAAGCGCACGTCAAAAGACAATCGAGAAAGAACTTGAATGGGTTCGTCAAAACCCTAAAGGCCGTCAAGCTAAGTCTAAAGCTCGTATGGCTCGTTTTGAAGAACTGACAACTGGCCAATACCAGAAGCGTAACGAAACTAACGAACTGTTTATCCCGCCAGGTGAGCGTCTAGGTGACAAAGTTCTTGAAGTGAACAACCTAACTAAATCGTTTGGTGATCGCGTTCTTATCGACGACCTATCGTTCAGCATGCCTAAGGGTGCAATCGTCGGTATCGTTGGTGCCAACGGTGCAGGTAAATCAACACTATTCAAGATGCTAAGCGGTGCAGAACAGCCAGATTCAGGTACAGTTGAACTAGGCGAAACCGTTAAGCTTGCTTCTGTTGATCAGTTCCGTGACAGCATGGACGACACTAAGACAGTATTCCAAGAGATCTCTGAAGGCGCTGATATCATTAAGATCAACAACTTCGAAATCCCTGCGCGTGCTTACTGTTCTCGTTTCAACTTTAAAGGCAACGACCAACAGAAGATCATCGGTGAGCTTTCTGGTGGTGAACGTAACCGTGTTCACTTAGCGAAACTGCTAAAAGCGGGCGGTAACGTACTGCTACTCGATGAGCCTACCAACGACCTTGACGTTGAAACGCTACGTGCTCTTGAAGAAGCACTGCTTGAATTCCCGGGCTGTGCAATGGTTATCTCGCATGACCGTTGGTTCCTTGACCGTATTGCGACCCATATCTTAGACTACCGTGATGAAGGTCAAGTTAACTTCTACGAAGGTAACTATACTGAGTACACTGAGTGGCTTAAGCAGACTCTAGGCGCACAAGCGGCAGAGCCGCACCGTATCAAGTACAAGCGTATAGCTAAGTAAATAAGCTTGTATTTTGAACAAAGGCCGCGATAATAGCGGCCTTTGATATATCTGGCTTACGTGTAATGCATCGATATAGAGAGATTACTTATGGTTGAAAGACGTCAATTTTCACGAGTTATTTATCAAGTCCCGACTGAGATCTCACAAGGACAAGTAAAGGTATCAGGCTCAGTGCAAGACTTATCACTCCATGGTTTACTCATTCAATGCAATGAATCAAAACAACTTAGCCATGATGTCCCTGTTCAAGTGAGCTTTAAACTCGAAAACAGTGATATCAATATTCAGTTAGAAGCAACGATAGTCTCTACCATCAATACCTCAATGCGTTTACGCATAGAGCATTTAGATATTGATAGTATCAGCCACCTTAAGCGCCTTGTTGAGCTTAATGTTGGTGACAATGACCTGCTTTATAGAGAGATTGAACACCTTACCGACTTAGGCAAGGAATAATATCTCCATTACCCTTTTTCTATTAGAAGCATTTAGTTAATACAGAACCATGTCTAAAAAAGTGTCCATTACTATTCCCTCTAGTCAGGGGGAACAGACGTTTTACTTCGGCCGTAAAGCCGTGCTCATTTGCACTACTGCCATTTTTTCAGTACCGCTATTGATTGGCGGAGCGGCGTACATGCACTTCGAGAGTAAACAAGAACTCGCACTGCAAGCGGGTGATGCCCAACAGTTGATTGAAACACTGATTGTTGAAAAAGAACAAACAGAATTTCTTTATGCTGAGCAAGTAGAAACCAACCATTCGCTATCGCAAACACTGACCGAGAAAGAAGGCACGATTCAGCTACTTGGTAAGCGTGTATTCGATGTGGAATCAGTACTGGGTCTTGCTGATGAAGATCTGCTTACCGATGATATTTCTTTAGAAGATCGCATTGATGCGGCTGCAGTCGATTCAGCAGTAAGAGCCACAATGTTCCGCTTGATTCCAAACGACAGTCCGATGGCTTATCAACGTATATCTTCTTCTTATGGTAGCCGCACTAACCCTATTTCAGGGAAACGCCATGTACATACTGGTATCGATCTAACGTGTAAGCGTGGTGAAGATATTGTCGCGCCCGCAGATGGAGTCATTGAAACGGTACGCCCAAGTAAAAAAGGCTTCGGCAACTTTATTACTATGCGTCACTCGTTTGGTTTCATGAGTTCTTATGCGCACCTACAGAAGTTCAAGGTACGTAGCGGTCAGTTTGTGAGTAAAGGCGATGTGATTGCGAGCTGTGGTAACTCAGGTAACTCAACCGGCCCACACTTGCATTATGAAGTACGCTTCCTTGGTCGTTCATTGAACCCTCAATACTTGATGGATTGGACACCGGAAAACTTCAACTACGTGTTCGAGAAAGAGAAAAAGGTTAAGTGGGGCCCACTCGTTCAGCTGATTGATAATGTGGTTCGCTTGCAGATCAACCTGACTAACGTGCCTTACATTAGCTCGACCATCGACACCGTATCGAGTGAAGATAGCAAAAAACCTATCACGACTAACTAGTTGTTAATAGCTAAGACCTGTTGATTTGGCCTATGATGGTCTAATTGCTTTTAGTCTACTGTAGGCAAAATGCTTTCATAGCGTTCAGCACAAACAAAAAGAGCGACCAGATGGTCGCTCTTTTTTATGATTTCAAATCAGTATTAACCACGATGAATCGAGTCATGTGCTTGTTTTAGAAGACTTTGGCTCTCTTGCAAGAATTGTTGTGAGTAGTCACCAAACCAATCACTCACTTGGTTGAAGCTCTCAACAAACTTAGCCTTATCTTTGCCATCTAGGATTTCTAACGCTTCTCCGAAACAGCTATGGAAGCGTCGAATCATCTCTATATTCTCATCCGAAGACAGAATGATATCACCGTACAAGTTCGGGTCTTGAGCAAATAGACGACCAACCATCGCAATCTCAAGTCGGTAGATTGGTGAGCTTAGTTTCAGAAGTTGATCAATGTTCGGGTTCTCTTTACTCAGGTGCAAGCCGTAAGCAAAAGAGGTGAAGTGACGAAGTGCTTGAATCAAGGTCATGCCGTGATCGTGTTCAGCTGCATCCATCTGGCAAAGGCTCGCGCCCCAAATACCAAATTGATTCAGTAGCCATTGGTAACTTTCAGAACCACGACCATCACTGTAAACAATCACCTGCTTAGCAAGGCTAGGAACATCAGGACCAAACATTGGGTGCAATCCAACTACTGGGCCTTGATGCATGTTCATCATTGCTTGTAGAGGTTTAGATTTAATTGACGTCAAATCACATAGAATACAATCGCTTGGTAGATTACCTAGCTTCGCAATCACACCTTCCGTTAGGTGAATTGGAACCGTAACAACCACAAGCCCAGCATTATCTAAGATTTCGTCGGCCTTATCCCAATCTTGGCTGCCAAGGATTTTTACTTCGTAGCCAGACAGTTTGAACATACGACCAAACAAGCCACCAAGTTGACCATTACCACCAACGATAACCACTGAACGTAACTCTGGGTTTAGACACTTAAAACCAGAATCTTTCTCACTGGCATAAGACTCACGCATAGTACGACGCAAAATATCTTCGATTAGCTGTGGTGGAACCCCTATTTTCTCGGCTTCTTGACGACGAGATGCCAGCATTGCAGCCTCACGCTCTGGTACATAAATAGGTAAACCATGTTCACTTTTTACTTCACCGACTTTCTCTACTAGAGCCAATCGCTGAGCAAGTAAATCCAACATTTGTTTATCGACAGCATCGATTTGGTCGCGTAATTCGTTCAGTTCAACGGCCATTTTATTCCTTACTAATCTATAAGCCCGTACTAACGCTGATTTCGCTAGTAACAGATCTTAAAATGCCCCATTAGATGAGGCACTTAAATTTAAAACTCTGACTAACCTTTCAAACGGTTCTCTAAGAACGGGACTAATTCCGTATGTGCATGCTTCAATAGTGCCTCAGTTGAATCCCAATTGATACACGCGTCGGTAATAGAAACGCCGTATTTCATCTCATTGAGAGGTATATCCGAAGATTGGTTTCCTTCGTTAATATGGCTTTCAATCATCAGGCCGATAATCGACTTGTTGCCTTCACGAATTTGGTGAATCACATCTTCTGCAACTAAAGGTTGGCGACGGAAATCTTTACGAGAGTTCGCGTGGCTACAGTCGACCATTAGCGCTGCCTCTAAACCAGATTTACCCAGCTCTTGCTCACATTCGTGTACCGATACTGAATCGTAGTTCGTCTGCTTACCGCCACGTAAAATCACGTGACCATTTGGGTTACCTTGCGTTGTTAGTAGTGCAACCTGACCTTCGCGGCTGATACCCATGAAACGGTGGCTAGAAGAAGCCGCCTGCATTGCGTTGATTGCAGTGCCTAGGTTGCCATCGGTGCCGTTTTTAAAACCGATTGGCATTGAAAGACCACTTGCCATCTCACGGTGAGTTTGAGATTCAGTCGTACGAGCGCCAATAGCCGCCCAGCTGAAGGTATCTGCTAGGTATTGCGGGCTAATTGGGTCTAATGCTTCAGTCGCTAGTGGGATTTCCATCTCAGCGAGTTCAACAAGTAGTTCACGACCAACATGCAGACCATGCTCAATATCGAAAGTGCCGTCTAGATGTGGGTCATTGATCAAACCTTTCCAACCGACAGTGGTACGAGGTTTCTCAAAGTAAACACGCATAACAATATACAGTTGATCGCTAAGTTGCTCAGATAAGGCTTTTAGGCGTTTCGCGTACTCTTTCGCAGCTTCAATGTCATGGATAGAACATGGGCCACATACAACAAGCATGCGATGATCTTTCTTATGAATGATGTTTGCGATAGTTTGACGAGACTCTTGAATGAAACGACGAGCATTATCACTCAAAGGCAGTTTTGCTTTTAACTCCTCAGGAGTAATCAGTACCTGTTCGTCGATGATATTGACATTGCTTAATTCACTTTTCTGCATAACTCAACCTGTATATTTATTTTTACACCCAACATTTCCATTTGGGCTAACAATCTTTAAAAACACAATAACAGCTAAAAAAACGATTGCAAGTGTAAACAATAAAAAACATTAACTGTAAATTTTATCTTACACATTGAATTTAGCTCACTCTAAGAGATAAATAGGTTTAAACCATGGATCACACATACAAAAAAGGCGATATTTATCATATCGCCTTATCTAAAATTATTATGTGTTTATTTATCACTCACTGCCTAGCATTCGCTTAATCGTCTCTGAGGTCTCTTTCCACCTAGCATCCGAGTGAAGTTTCGACAAATCAAAGCTGTGTTTTTTAAGCAATGAGTTGGCTAAAGGCACCTCTTGAATCGCTAAGTTATCCAGAGCTTCAATTTGTGCATCTCGTTTATTACACATCAACACCATGTCACAACCTGCATTCAAGGCCGCTTTCGCTCTGTCGGCTGGTCCACCCATTATGGCAGCGCCTTCCATCGTTAAATCATCAGAGAACACCAAGCCTTTAAACCCAAGCTGCTGCTTCAATACTTTCTGCAGCCAATACTGTGAACCGCTCGCAGGTTGATCATCATAGTGAGAGAAAACCACGTGAGCTGGCATCATGGCATCCAATATTCCAGCTTCAATTTGCGCCTTGAAGATTGCCATGTCTGTTTCAAAGATGTCGTCTCTAGGGTCATATGGCGTCTCTAAGTGTGAGTCAGCAATCACGCCACCGTGTCCAGGGAAGTGCTTGCCTGTCGTCGCCATGCCAACCGACTTCATGCCTTTGATGAAAGCGCTGCTATGACGAACAATAGTATCAATATCTTCGCCAAACGCTCGGCTACCAATCGCTTTACAGTCATGGCTTTTGTCTAATACTGGCGCAAAGCTCAGATCGATATCGTGGGCAATCAATTCTGCCGCCATCAGCCAGCCCGCTTGTTCTGCTAACTGTTCGCCATTATTCTTAGTCGCGAATTCTTGAGCAGCTGGGATAATTGAAAAGCCATCGCGGAAGCGCTGAACTCGGCCACCTTCTTGATCGACACCAATCAAAATAGGACGTTTCGCTACCTTACGAATTTCTTTGTTTAACGCCGATAACTGTTTGCTATCGTGGTAGTTTCGAGCAAATAAGATGAGACCACCAACAGTTGGGTGATCTAAAATTTCTCTGTCTTCAGCTGTCAGCTCGTAGCCTGCAACATCAACCCACAACGGTCCCATATTTATCCCTTATTAAACCTAATTTCATAAACTTCCCGAGATTATTCTCTTTAAATTTGCTTTACAATGTTTTTAAACCAATCTGTGGAAGACTTTAAGAATGCAGTGCAAGAGCTTAGAAATGGATCATAAAGAACTGTATATCGGTGTGATGTCAGGGACGAGTATGGACGGTGTTGATACTGCCTTAGTGTCGATTGAAGATACGCGCATCACATTGCTTGCTCATGATGAGTTCCCAATGCCTGACGACCTCAAAGCGCGTCTGCTTGAAGTTTGTATTGGTCAGAAAACCGATTTAATTGCCATTGGAGAACTCGACCACCAGCTTGGCCATCTGTTTGGCGATGCGGTTTTGCAACTTCTCGAAAAGTCAGGTACACCTGCATCTTCTGTGACTGCGATTGGTAATCATGGTCAAACGGTATTCCACCAGCCAAGCGGCGATTCGCCATTTACCATGCAGTTGGGTGATGCCAACATCATTGCCGCTAAAACACAGATTCAAACGGTTGCCGATTTCAGGCGTAAAGACATGGCATTAGGCGGACAAGGTGCGCCATTAGTCCCTGCCTTCCACCATACTATTTTCCAGCCACAAGACAGCTCAGTTGTGGTGTTGAATATTGGTGGTATCTCGAATATTTCAGTGCTGCGCCCTAATCAGCCAACACTTGGTTATGATACTGGCCCGGGCAATATGTTGATGGACGCTTGGGTTGATAAACACACGGGCGATAAGTTTGACCGTGATGCCCAATTTGCGCTTAAAGGTCAGCTCAATCAAGCCTTTCTCGAACAGTTGTTAAATGAATCTTATCTATCTCAAATACCACCGAAAAGTACTGGTAGAGAACTGTTTAATCTACCGTGGCTAGAGCAACAATTAACAGAATTTAAAGATCTTGCAGCAGAAGATGTTCAGCGCACACTTTGCGAATACACCGCATTGACGATAGCCAATGAAGTGGAGACTTATCGCTTGGGTGACCAGCCTGCACTGTATGTGTGTGGCGGTGGTACACGAAATCCATTGTTGATGAAGAGGCTGTCTGAACTGCTTCCAAGTTGGGAGGTTGACTCAACCACCAGTAAAGGCGTGAACGCCGATTACATGGAAGCGATGGCTTTTGCGTGGCTTGCTCAACGTCATATTCATCAACTGCCAAGCAATTTACCAGAAGTGACTGGCGCAAGCAGAGCGGCCTCTCTAGGCGTTCTCTATCGTGCTGACTAAACAACTTTAGAACCATCATTTTAGAATCACCATTTAAGGATCATTATGAGTAACGACGCTCTCATATCAGCGCTCTCGCACCTCGTTTCGGAGGGGAGAAACCCTGACACTATGGATATTGATCTGCTCACCTCTCTCGAAGTGGTTGAAAAGATTAACCAACAAGACAAGCAAGTCCCGCTGGCGATTGAAGCGGAACTGCCACAGATCGCGAAAGCGGTCGATAAAATTGCTCATGTCTTTCAAAACGGTGGTCGACTGATTTATATGGGCGCAGGCACCAGTGGTCGATTAGGTGTGTTAGACGCCTCAGAATGCCCACCGACTTTCGGTGTTTCGGACAAAATGGTTATCGGCTTAATTGCAGGCGGACCAGAGGCGATTTTAAAAGCCAAAGAAGGTGCAGAAGACTCGCTAACTCTCGGCATTGAAGATCTGAAAGCGATTCAGTTTTCAGAAAATGATGTCGTGGTAGGTATTGCTGCGAGCGGTCGCACACCTTACGTGATTGGTGCACTCAACTATGCCAATCAGCTTGGCGCAGTAACGGTTGCATTATCTTGTAACCCTGACTCTCCAATTGCTGAAATCGCTCAAATCGCAATTAGCCCGGTGGTTGGCCCAGAAGCATTGACTGGTTCAACACGACTCAAATCAGGTACAGCACAAAAGCTGGTGCTTAATATGCTGACCACTGCCAGCATGATTCGCATTGGTAAGAGCTACCAAAACCTTATGGTCGACGTAAAAGCGACCAATGAAAAGTTGGTTGCCCGCGCCGCTCGTATCGTTATCCAAGCAACGGAGTGCGATAAAGCACTGGCGGTGTCGACACTTAAAGCGACTGATTACGATGTGAAGTTATCTATTTTGATGATTCTAACAGGGCTAGATTTAGAGTTAGCCAAGGCTCAGCTTGATAAGCAAAATGGCTTCTTGAGAAAAGCCGTCGAGAATAATCAGTAATCTTAATTTGGCTTGTAGCTTCTCATTTAGACAGCTACTTCAACGACATACAAAAAGACCAGCACACACGCGGTACTGGTCTTTTTTTTAGTTTTAATTTTTTATGGCTAGCTTGGGCTTAATAGTCGTTTGAGAACTCGTCCCAGCCGCGTTGCCATTCCATACGGAAACGTTGAGCGTCTTCCGTACCAGAACACACGCCTTCATACACCTGACCAGATAAACCAATCTGATAAGCATGGTTCGGATTACAATATTCAGTCACACCTAGGTGATAACCTTCTGTGTAACTCGCTTGATCGACTGCGCCAAGCTCAGTCATCTCTGAATACGAACGCTGAGTGTGGCCTTTGATACCATCACGATAGCCAATCTCTTGCCAATTGCCTTCAGCTGCTAAATCTTGAACATTGGCGCTGCATCCTGCAAGGCTAAATGCCACGGCGAATAGTACGATTATTTTTTTCATTTCAATCCTTTATATTGTTACTTCACCACTTTCTGACGAAGCGCTGCCTTTGTGGTGATTCTCCGCTGAACGCCTATCGATGTCCACTTATTGTCTAATGTTCGCCACTTTAGGTTCATTCCGACCACTCAGAATCAATAGTCGCCGTTAAGCCAACTCAAACAACCTCTCTATAGAGCTAATAGGCCTCTCGATAGAAATATCGGCCTCTCGATAGAAATATCGGCCACTCATCACAGTGAACAAACCACTAAATCAGTTATAACACCGCTAAATTGGCTATTCGACCACTCACTCTCGTAGCGGAAGTTTCTTCTCATCGACTCCTTTAATATACACCCTGACTTAATTAATACATTCAGGGATAACAAATTATGATGTGGTTTCTTACCTGTGTCGCAGCACTCATTGGTGGCTACTTTATTTACGGTACCTTTATCGAGAAGATTTTCGGTATCAATGAAAAACGCCAAACACCTGCTCACACTAAGCAAGATGGCGTGGACTACGTTCCAATGTCGACACCAAAGGTTTACCTAGTTCAGCTGCTTAACATCGCAGGTGTAGGTCCAATCTTCGGCCCTATCATGGGTGCCCTTTATGGTCCAGCAGCAATGCTTTGGATCGTTCTAGGTTGTATCTTCGCAGGTGCAGTACACGACTACTTCTCAGGTATGTTATCTATCCGTAATGGCGGAGCTTCGGTTCCAACCATCACTGGACGTTACCTAGGCAATGGCGCAAAACACTTTATGAACATCTTTGCCATTGTTCTACTGCTTCTTGTTGGTGTGGTATTCGTATCTGCTCCAGCAGGTATGATCACTAACCTAGTGAACGACCAAACTGATTTCGCGATGTCTGCAACTACGATGGTTGTTATCATCTTTGCTTACTACATCATCGCAACGATTGTCCCTGTCGATAAAATCATTGGTCGCTTCTACCCACTGTTCGGTGCACTGCTTATCTTTATGTCTGTTGGCCTAATCACTGCGATTGGTCTATCTGACGAACACCAAATCATGGGGGGCTTTGAGATCAGCGACATGTTCACCAACATGAACCCGAATGACCTACCACTTTGGCCTGCTCTCTTCATCACTATCGCATGTGGTGCTATCTCTGGCTTCCACGCCACTCAGTCTCCTCTGATGGCGCGTTGTATGGAAAACGAGAAGAACGGTCGCTTCGTATTCTACGGCGCAATGATTGGTGAAGGCATCATCGCTCTAATCTGGTGTGCACTTGCTCTGTCTTTCTTCGGTTCGGTTGAGTCTCTGTCTGACGCAATTGCAAACGGCGGCCCAGGTAACGTGGTATACAGCGCTTCATTTGGTCTACTGGGTGTATTTGGCGGTATCCTTGCTTTCCTTGGCGTGGTTATCCTACCAATCACTTCTGGTGACACAGCGTTCCGTTCAAGCCGTCTTATCCTTGCTGAATACTTCAACATGGAACAGAAAACACTGCGTAACCGTCTACTAATGGCGTTACCACTGTTCGTTATCGGTGGCATCCTGACTCAAGTTGATTTCGGTATCATCTGGCGCTACTTCGGTTTTGCTAACCAATCAACAGCCGTAATGATGCTGTGGACAGCTTCAGCTTACCTACTTCGCCACAACAAACTGCACTGGGTAACAACAGTTCCAGCTATCTTCATGACGTCTGTGTGTATCACATTCATCCTGAACAACAGCCAACTGGGCTTCGGTCTACCAATGCAAATCTCAACCATCATTGGTGTGGTGAGTGCGCTAGGTGTTGCGGCTTACG
The DNA here is from genome assembly GCF_041466145.1 of Vibrio sp. 10N.239.312.D08. Taxonomy (NCBI): domain Bacteria; kingdom Pseudomonadati; phylum Pseudomonadota; class Gammaproteobacteria; order Vibrionales; family Vibrionaceae; genus Vibrio; species Vibrio sp. 10N.239.312.D08. The sequence continues at coordinate 26,745 of NZ_JBFSSD010000044.1, forward strand.
TTATTAAAATTTCAAAAGGCAAAGGCGATATCGACCTAGCTGATGAAGAAGAGAAAGAAGCAAAAGGCGTTACCAAAACAGCCTAGTTCTTTAAGGCTCTTGGGAACAAGAGACCAATCTTCAGAGAATGAGACAAAAGAACAGCCAAACACAACTTCGCTTGCTCCCGTAATCACTCAGTGATTCGTGGAATCTAAGACTAAAGCCCGTCCACTGTGATGGGCTTTAGTGTTTTCAGGCGTTAGTGCTTTCGACTCTGGGAAGCGAATATAACCTACGAAAACACAAGCAAAGCTACCGTTACCAAGCAATGAGCTTTACACTTAACAAGCGTCTCAATAGGTGAAAATATGGAACTCATTCTCTCTCTGCTGCAACAAACCTGCGTCTACTTAGTGATTGCTTACATGCTGAGTAAAACACCACTGATTCTCCCTTTGTTGAGCATCTCATCTCGCTTAAGCCATAAGATCAGCTGCTACGTTCTGTTTTCCCTGTTCTGCATTATGGGTACCTATTTCGGACTGCAGATCAATGATGCCATCGCCAACACGCGTGCGATGGGTGCGGTAATGGGAGGTCTGTTTGGCGGCCCTGTCGTTGGCTTTGCCGTCGGCTTTACTGGTGGAATTCACCGTTACTCATTAGGCGGCTTCACAGACTTGGCTTGTGCGATTTCAACCACAGCAGAAGGCTTGATTGGCGGCCTGTTACACGTTTATCTCGTGAGAAAGAACAAAGCCAGCCAACTGTTTAATCCGTTAGTGGTTTTCTCGGTAACCCTGTTTGCAGAGATCATTCAGATGCTGATTCTGCTGGCGGTCGCAAAACCCTTCGAACAATCCTATGCTCTGGTCTCCGATATTGCGGCGCCAATGATCATCGCTAACTCGGTCGGTGCAGCACTGTTCATGAGCATCATCCAAGACAGAAAAACCATCTTCGAAAAGTACTCGGCTACCTTCTCACGCCGCGCACTGACCATTGCCGAACGTTCGGTGGGTATTTTGCATGGTGGGTTCAATTCCGATAACGCACAAAAAATCGTACGTATCGTTTATGAAGAGACCAACGTAGGGGCGGTAGCGATTACCGACCGAGAGAAAATCCTCGCGTTCGTTGGTATTGGTGATGAACACCATATTCCGAACACCCCGATTTCATCGCAAAGCACGCTCACTTCGATGGAACAGAACGACATCATCTACCTTGATGGCAAAGAGAACCCATACCAATGCTCCTTGTCGCAGGATTGTAAATTGGGTTCTGCGTTGATTATTCCATTGCGCGCGGGTAACGAAGTGGTCGGCACCATCAAACTGTATGAGCCAAAGCTGAAACTATTCTCAACTATCAATATGTCGATGGGTGAAGGTATCGCTCAACTATTATCGAGCCAGATCCTATTTAGCAACTACCAGCAGCAGCAAACGCTACTGACACAAGCAGAAATCAAACTGCTGCACGCTCAAGTGAACCCGCACTTCTTGTTCAATGCGCTTAATACTATCAGCGCAGTAACACGTCGTGACCCAGATAAAGCTCGAGAGTTGATTCAACACCTGTCTCACTTCTTTAGAAGCAACCTAAAGCAGAACATCAACACCGTGAAGCTCAAAGACGAACTGGCACACGTCAACGCTTACCTGACCATAGAGAAAGCACGCTTTACCGATCGACTAGAAGTGGAATGGGATATCGACCCGCAGTTATATGAATCTCAATTGCCGAGCTTTACCCTGCAACCGCTGGTAGAAAACGCCATCAAACATGGGATATCTAATATGTTGGAAGGCGGTAAAGTAAAGATCTCTAGCGAGGCTTTCGAGGGTGGGTTCAAGTTAACCGTTGAAGACAATGCAGGTAATTATCAGAAGCCATCTCAAGATCATGTAGGATTAGGGATGGAAATTGTTGATAAACGACTCACTAATTTCTTTGGACAAGATTCAGCACTAAAAATAGAATCTCAACCACAGCAATTTACTCGAATGAGTTTTATCATACCTATACTCAAATAATGGTATTTTCGGAGACGGATCGCTCCGAGTTGAAACATTTAGAAGCAGACATTTAAAAGATAAGCGTGAACCAAGCAGGGATAGAACCAAGATGAAGATTGTAGGATGTTAAAGGCACTAGTTATCGATGATGAGCTTTTTGCTCGCGAAGAGCTGATTGAGCTGCTGACCGAAACCGGAGAAGTGGAAGTCATTGGCCAAGCGAGTAATGCAATTGAAGGGCTAAAGCAAATCAACCTTCTCAAGCCTGACGTGGTGTATTTGGACATTCAAATGCCTCAGGTTACTGGGATTGAATTGCTGAGCATGCTTGACCCAGAAACCATGCCCTACGTGGTATTTGTGACCGCCTACGATCAATATGCGATTCAAGCCTTTGAAGACAATGCCTTTGACTACCTACTCAAACCCGTTGAACCTTGTCGATTAAATAAGAGTGTTTGCCGCCTGAATAAGGTCATCAAACAAAATCAGAAAGCACCAGAACAGAACATCTCAGCGATTGCTCCCTGTCACTTAGAGCAAATCCCATGTATTGGTCATAACCGCATTGTGATCATGGCAAGCCAAACGGTAGAGTGCGCCTATTCCGATATCAGTGGTGTGCATGTTCGTAGCTCATCGCAAACCGCAACCTCACAGTTAACACTAAAGATCTTGGAAGAAAAGACCGATTTGATCCGCTGTCATCGACAGTATTTGATCAACATAAAATCGATCCAAGAGATCAAACTGCTAGAAAATGGATTAGCAGAGATCATTACCCTGACTGGCTTTGAAGTCCCGGTGAGTCGTCGTTATTTAAAGACTTTAAAAGAGCAACTCGGTCTCCAGTAACGCGTTAGAATTAGACGCCTTGTTCCAAAGCACGATCAAAAAAGCCAACGTATCAACGTTGGCTTCCTGCTGTTTACAAATCAATAGTGTTTGCAAATCGATAGTGTTACGCATCGATCTTGTCACCAATCAATAGAGATTAGTCGACTTGCTTAATCTGTAGCTCTTTTGGTACTTCAAAGAACATGTTCTCTTCACGACCTTGAATCTCTTCAACGTCAGTCGCACCTAGCTCACGAATACGATCTAGAATTTGGTTTACCAGCTCTTCAGGAGCAGAAGCACCGGCTGTTACACCGATTTTCTTTTTCCCTTCAACCCACTCGGTTTGAATGTCTTCAGGACAGTCAGTTAGGTAGCCTGGTGTGCCTAGTTTCTCAGCTAGCTCTTTTAGACGAGTTGAATTCGATGAGTTCTTAGAACCAACCACTATCACCACATCAACGTCATTCGCCATCTCACGCACAGCGTCTTGACGGTTTTGAGTCGCGTAACAGATGTCGTCTTTACGTGGGCCTTGAATCTCAGGGAACACTCGACGTAGCTCTTCAATCACATCTGCAGTTTCATCTACTGATAGCGTAGTTTGGCTAACATAGTGCAGGTTACTTGGATCATTCACCACGAGGTTCTGTACGTCCTCTGGTCTTTCAACCAAGTACATACCACCAGTTTGGCTCGCGTACTGACCCATAGTGCCTTCCACTTCAGGGTGACCTGCGTGGCCAATCAGTACCACTTCCATATGTTTGCGGCTCGCACGAGCAACCTCCATATGAACTTTAGTCACCAAAGGACACGTCGCATCAAATACCGTTAACTCACGCTCTTTCGCTTCTTTACGAACCGCTTGAGAAACACCGTGAGCCGAAAAGATCACGATGTTGTCGTCTGGCACCTCACTCAGTTCTTCGACAAAAATAGCACCACGCTGCTTGAGCCCCTCAACAACAAAGCGGTTGTGTACCACTTCATGGCGAACATAGATCGGTGGCTGATACATTTCGAGTGCACGCTCTACGATGCTGATCGCACGATCGACACCGGCACAAAAGCCACGAGGGTTAGCTAACATTATTTTCATTTCATTGCTCATCATTTACCGCGGTACTAAGGTTGCTTCTATAGAGTTCGCCGTCAGCGAGGTTCGCATTCTACAGTGAAGCGTCTAGACAGTGAAGCTCTGGGTGAGATCACAGCTGTAAGGCTATCTTATTCTAGCGTGAAGACAGCTATTCTAACGTTAAGAGAGTTATTCTACCGTTAAGATATTGACGTCAAAGCTAACGTCTTGACCAGCGAGTGGGTGATTAAAATCAACCGTCACTGAATCACCTGCGATCTCAGTAATAATACCTGGAATTTCCATACCGTCAGGACCTGAAAATGCCATGATAGTGCCCACTTCAACTTCAGAGTCGCCAACAAACTTAGCACGATCCATATAGTGAATATGATCTGGGTTTGGCATACCAAACGCGTCTTCCGCCTTCAGTTCGATAGACTTTTCAGTGCCGGCTTCAAGTCCAAGTAAGCACGCTTCAAAGTTCTCACTTAGGCTGCCATCACCCATGACGAACTTCGCTGGTTTGCCCATGTTCTCCGTACTATCGGCAACTGAACCATCCTTCATTTTAATCGTAAAATGTAGAGTTACTGCTGAATCATTTTTAATTGCTGCCACGTTACTTTCCTTAGACTTCTTTATTATTTGAGGATGCGCTGTGCTTTGCTTCCTTGTTGACTGAAGCATAAAAAAAAGCGCCGTCGGAATCAACCGACAGCGCTTAGGGCTATTCTATTCTGTGAGTCATAGACTGACTTTGAAGCAAGCTATTTGCTTTCGTCTTTCTTACGGAAACCATCTAAGATGATCATCGCAGCACCGATACAGATTCCCATATCCGCTAAGTTAAATGCAGGCCAGTGGTAAGTGCCCCAGTAGAAGTCTAAGTAATCGACAACAAAGCCATGTACGACTCGGTCAAACACATTACCTACTGCACCACCAATGATGATCGCATAAGCAATGTTATTCCACTTCTCTGTTGCTGGTAGTTTGCTCATCCAGTACGTCAGCATACCTGTTACCGCAAATGCGATACCCGTAAATAACCAACGCTGCCAACCACTTTGATCACTCAAGAAGCTAAACGCTGCACCGTAGTTATGCACGTACAAAAAGTTAAAGAATGGCAGCACCTCAATACGGTTTGCCCAACCATAACCCATATTGTCCATGACAAAGAGTTTAATGCCGATATCAGCCAAGAAGACCAATAGAGCCAGCCATAACCAACGTACACCAGATTGTTTTAACGAAACTTCACTCATTTCTATTCCTAGTATTTACGAAGTTGGTATTCATTGTTAGTCACCTTACGTGACCTTGATTACCAACTTGGTTAAACACATTTCCTATAACTAAAAATAACCCCAGTTGATACTGGGGCTATGATTTTTACAAAAAGTTCAGTCTTTCTCTGAGTCGTTATGCGAACTTACGCACTTCGCCTTCACCGTCGATGTTCGACACACAACGACCACAAACTTTCTCGTGGCCTTCGATAGTGCCTACATCTGGAGTGTGGTGCCAGCAACGGTCACACTTCTCAGCTTCAGTAGCCGCAACTTCAACGAATAGACCAGCAACGTCTGTCGCTTGCGCTGCATCAGACTTCTCGCTCAGTGGCTTAACAACAGCTGCAGAGGTGATAAGTACGAAACGTAGCTCATCTTCTAGCTTGTTGATTTTAGCCGCTAGTGCATCGTCAGCGTATAGAGTCACTTCAGCTTGCAGTGCACCACCGATCGTTTTCTCTTTGCGAGCATCTTCAAGAAGCTTGTTCACTGCGCCACGAACAGACTGGATTTCAGTCCAGAATTCGTTGCTTAGCTCTTCGCCTTCTGCAAGACCAAATAGACCTTCGAACCACTCACCTGTGAATACGAACGTGTCGCGCTGCTCTCCAGTTGGTAAAGAGCTTGGCATTTCGTTCCAAATTTCATCTGCAGTGAACGACATGATAGGTGCCATCCAACGAACTAGAGCTTCTACGATGTAGTAAAGCGCCGTTTGACAGCTACGTTGAGCATGGCTGCCCTGCTTCGCTGTGTACTGACGGTCTTTGATTACGTCTAGGTAGAAAGAACCCATTTCGATAGAACAGAACTGCATTAGACGTTGAGTCACACCGTGAGTGTTGTACTCGCCGTATGCTTTAACAATCTCTTCTTGTGCAGCTTGAGCACGGCCAACAGCCCAGCGATCAAGTGCAACCATCTCTTCAGCAGGAACTAGGTCAGTTTCAGGGTTGAAACCGTTCAAGTTCGCTAGGAAGAAACGAGCCGTGTTACGAATACGACGGTAAGCATCCGCTGAACGCTTCAGGATTTCATCAGAAACCGCAACTTCACCCGTGTAGTCTGTAGAAGCAACCCATAGACGCAGGATATCTGCACCTAGCTTGTTGGTTACGTCTTTAGGAGCAACAACGTTACCGATAGATTTAGACATCTTACGGCCGTTACCATCCACTACGAAACCGTGCGTTAGTACTTGCTTGTACGGTGCTTCGTCTTTCATCGCGATAGATGAAATTAGAGAAGACTGGAACCAGCCACGGTGTTGGTCTGAACCTTCAAGGTAAAGATCAGCACTGTGAGTGCGCTCTTCGTTCAGGAAGTTGTACTCTTCACGAGAATCAACAACAGAGAAGTGCGTAACACCTGAGTCGAACCATACGTCTAGCGTATCCATTACTTTTTCGTACTTATCAGCGTCTTCTGCGCCCATAAGTTCAGCAGCGTCTACATCCCACCAAGCTTGAATGCCTTTCTCTTCAACTAGCTTCGCAACTTTTTCAATAAGCGCTGGGCTTTCTGGGTGAAGTTCTGCTGTTTCTTTATGAACAAACAAAGCAATTGGCACACCCCAAGTACGTTGACGAGAGATACACCACTCAGGACGACCTTCAACCATGCCTTCGATACGGCTTTGACCCCATTCAGGCAACCACTCAACACTCTTGATTGACTCTAGTGCTTTAGCACGTAGGCCAGCTTGATCCATAGAGATGAACCATTGTGGCGTTGCGCGGAAGATGATTGGAGTTTTGTGTCTCCAACAGTGTGGGTAGCTGTGCTCGTAAGCGTGGTGATGCAGAAGTGCACCTTTCTCTTTTAGAACTTCTAAAACAGAGTCGTTCGCTTTGAATACGTGCTGACCAGCAAATAGCTCTGTATCTGGCAGGTAAACGCCGTTAGAACCAACTGGGTTAGCGATTTCTAGGTTGTACTTTTTACCAACCACGAAATCTTCTTGACCGTGACCAGGCGCAGTGTGAACCACACCAGTACCTGAATCTGTTGTTACGTGATCGCCAAGAACTGCAGGAACAGTAAAGTCGTAGAACGGGTGGTTGAACTGAGAAAGCTCAAGATCAGCACCTGTAGCAAAACCAAGGTTGTGGAAGTGCTCGATACCTGCACGATCCATTACGTCTTTTGCTAGTTCAGAAGCAACAACGATACGTTGAGCAGGCTGGTCGCCATTCGCTTCAACTTGGATAAGCACGTATTCAAGATCATCACGTAGACATACTGCGCGGTTAGCAGGCAGAGTCCATGGTGTTGTTGTCCAGATAACGATAGAAATTTCGCCTTGACCCGCATGACCTTCAGCTAGAGTAAATTTCTCTAGAAGCGCCGCTTCGTCAGCTGCTGTAAATTTCACATCGATAGATGGAGAAACTTTATCTTTGTATTCAACTTCAGCTTCAGCCAGAGCAGAACCACAATCAGTACACCAGTGAACGGGTTTGAAACCTTTAAGAAGGTGACCTTTGTCTGCGATTTTGCCAAGAGAACGAATGATGTTCGCTTCTGTGCCAAAATCCATAGTGCGATAAGGTTTGTCCCACTCGCCCATGATGCCAAGACGTTTGAAGCTCTCTTTCTGACCTTCAACTTGACCCGCAGCGTACTTTCGACACTCTTCGCGGAATTCAGCCGCCGAAATCTTCTGACCAGGCTTACCTTTCTTCTTCTCAACCATTAGCTCGATTGGAAGACCGTGACAGTCCCAACCAGGGATGTACGGTGCATCAAAACCAGAAAGGGTCTTAGATTTGATAATAATGTCTTTAAGAATCTTATTCAGCGCGTGGCCAATGTGAATATCGCCGTTCGCGTATGGAGGGCCATCATGCAGTACGAAAGATTTTTTACCTTTCTTTGCCTTACGGATTTCGCCGTAAAGATCTTCTTTGTACCAACGCTTCAGCATTTCTGGCTCACGATTTGCCAGATTGCCGCGCATTGGGAACCCTGTTTCTGGTAAGTTCAGGGTATCTTTATAATCACTCATCGATTCTTAATTCCGTTATATTGGGCGAAGTTAGACATTATGTTAATCGGTGGAATCATCCGATTAATTCTTTAGCTGAAGCAGCCACACCCTTGCGGCTTCAGCATCCAATTCTATTTGATTCTTTAGTGCGTCGAACGATTCAAATTTTATCTCGTCGCGCAGTTTGTGCAAAAGTCGTACTTCTAACTGTTTACCATATAAATTGGCTTTAAAGTCAAAAAAATGCACTTCCAATTGCTGCCTTACCCCATTAACTGTTGGTCGTTGTCCAATATTAGCAACGCCACCGACAGGAACACCGTCGATATCCAAAGCTTCAACAACATACACTCCCGATACAGGAGAAACACAACGCTTTAATGGAATATTAGCGGTAGGGAAACCGATAGTTCTCCCTAGTTTTCGACCATGGGACACTCGACCACTAATACTGTAATCACGTCCTAACATGGTAGCACTTGCAGCCAAGTCATCGACCGCTAATGCATTTCGTATCTCAGTACTGCTTACTCGTAATTGGTTTAAGCAATAGCTTTGGGTGCTGACCACCTCAAAACCGTACTTCTCGCCCGCCTCTTTGAGCATAGCGAAATTACCGGTACGACCTTTACCAAAGCAAAAATCGTCACCAACCACCAAGAACTTCACACCAAGCTTATCAACCAAAAGATCCTTAATGAATGCTTCCGCGGATAAACTTGCAAAATACTGATTAAAATTAACACACAATAAGCGACTGATATCTAGCTTACTCAGTTGCACGTATTTGTCTCGTAAACGAGTTAAACGTGCTGGCGCTCCATCTCGGGCAAACAGCTCCATAGGCTGCGGTTCAAACGTCATAACAACAGAAGGTAGCCCTAATGCTGCAGCTTGTTTAGAAACCTGACTCAAAACCTCTTGATGTCCTAAATGAACACCATCGAAGTTACCTATGGTTAATACACAGCCATGATGCTGCGCTTTAATATTGTGTATACCTCGGATCAGTTCCATTATGATCAGCTAAAACCTGTTATTTGCATCATTTATTGTGTGAAACCGACGGATTATATACTAATCAGTATTAATCTGTCGCTGCTTTTAAATGTTTTACTCGGATACCTAAAATCAGTACCGAAACAATATAAACAAAGCCACCAAGTCCAATCAAGCCAGTTAATGTCAGCGCTCTCTGGCTAAAGCTCCATTCAAGCCAATGTTGCATATTATCCAGCTGCCATAAAATAGCCGCTACCATCACCACACCTGAGATAATTAATTTGGCACTGAACAACAAGGTTGTCTTAGTTAATTGATACACACCCGCAAGGTGCAATCCTCGATATAACAAGGCCATATTCACAAAGGCAGACAGTGCCGTCGCAATCGCCAAACCCACATAGCCATAAAAATAAGCAAAGATCGCGTTAAACACCATATTGGTCACCATAGCGATAATGCCGTACTTAACCGGTGTTTTGGTATCTTGGCGAGAGTAATAGCCCGGAGCTAAAACTTTAATCAGCATGAAATTAAGCAAGCCTGATGCGTAAGCTACCAATGACATCGATGCTTGCTGTACATCGTGTGGAGAGAACTCACCACGCATAAATAGCACCATCAACATGGGTTTAGCTAAAACGATAAGACCTAACATCGCAGGAATACCAAGCAGCAACACCATGCGCACGCCCCAATCCATGGTATGCGCGAACCCTTCCCCTTGAGCATCTACGTGTTTACGAGACAAAGCAGGAAGAATCACAGTCGCAATCGCGATACCGAACAAACCGAGAGGAAATTCAAGCAGTCGGTCTGAGTAGTACAACCAACTGATAGAGCCTGTTGCGAGGAAGCTGGCAATAAAGGTATCAAACAATAAGTTGATTTGGCTGACCGATACACCGAACAGAGCAGGGATCATTAATGTGCGGATCTTAACCACACCCGGGTCTCTCCATCCCCACTTCGGCTTAACCAACACACCCGCTTTGATCAAGAAAGGCATTTGGAAAAGGAATTGGACTAAGCCACCAAGAAACACACCAATAGCCAAACCAATTTCTGGTTGTTCTAAATTAGGTGAGATAAACCATGCAGCGCCTATGATCATCACGTTCAAGAACACAGGAGTAAAAGAAGAGACCGCAAATTTACCTAATGTATTAAGAATGGCACCAGATAAAGCGACGAAGGTGATAAACCATAAATAAGGAAAGGTAATCTTGAGCATAAAGCTCGCTAGCTCAAATTTGGGTGCTGATGGGCCATCATTTAGCCAGTCGATAAACCAACCCGCACCAAACATCGCGGTGATCACGCCAGAGCCCAATACCCCGATGACGGTGACAATAGAAACTAAAACCCCGAGCGTCCCCGACACCTTAGCAATTAAATCTCGTGTCTTATCTTTATCACCTGCGGCGTGATATTCCGTTAATACAGGAACAAACGCTTGAGAAAACGCACCTTCTGCAAAAAGTCGACGTAAGAAATTAGGAATTTTATTAGCGAAGAAAAATACGTCGGCACTCGCTCCTGCCCCCATCAAATTTGCTACTACTACATCACGTACTAGCCCCAATACACGGGAAACAAAAGTCATTGCGCTGACAATCAGGCCTGACTTTAATAGTCGTTTACTCACAGAAACCTCTGACACTGGTTGATTACTTTCAAGCGAGGATAAATACTATCCTGTCCTAAGAAGCATATTTATTAGCATTGGTCTAAAAATGCTGTTAGAATCCCCGCCATCTTAACCGCGATGACCTTTCCATACCAAAGTTTGTTTGGCTACGATTGGTTTTTGCACAAATCATTTGACAATTAAGCGCTAATGAGGGATAGTCCTCGCCCTTAAATTGTCACCGAACTAAGTTTTTGGGAGTTAGACCCTTGGCAAACAGTAAATCTGCTAAGAAGCGCGCTATCCAAGCTGAGAAACGTCGCCAGCACAATGCTAGCCGTCGTTCTATGATGCGCACTTACATGAAAAAGACTATCGCAGCTATCGCAGCTGGTGATAAAGAAGCTGCAACTGCTGCTCTTGTAGAAGTTACACCACTTCTTGACCGTATGGCGACTAAAGGCCTTATTCATAAGAATAAAGCTGCACGTCATAAGTCTCGTTTCGCTGCTGCAATCAAAGCTCTTTAATAGAAATTTGATTACAACGCAAAACGAAAAAAACCGGCCTAGGCCGGTTTTTTTATATCTAAATTTTGAGTAACGCTTTTATTTTACGTGCTAACAGCCGTTTTTCTGACCGATAAACAATTTAAGCAGATAGATAAAACAAACAATCAGAAAAATAAATAGAGAAGCAAATTGGTACGTAGATAGATAGATAGATAGATAGATAGATAGATAGATAGATAGATAGGTAGGTAAACACTAACGTTCAATGTGAAATGCTAACACTTCCTTGTGTTATTCTATCGCTGATAAGAAATCCCCCTCCCACCAGCAATAAGCTACTTGCAGTAAATACCATGCAGTAGGTTAATCATCGCTTTTACTTCTTCACTACTCAATGTGTAATACACAGTTTGAGCTTCTTTGCGAGTTTCGACCAAACCATCTCTTCTCAACCAAGCAAGATGTTGAGATAAAGCAGACTGACTCAGTTCCAACTTGCCACACAACTCCCCAACCGACAGTTCAGTGCCATGTAATAGGCACAAAATCTGTAAGCGACGCTCGTTAGCCATGGCTTTGAGTAGAATCACAGCTTGTGCTGAGTTCTTCTCCATCTCTTTTAAGTTCATAGTTTGGCTCCCTACAACCTTTACGCCAACTACGGGCTATCAGTATTTCCGGCATATTGCGGAGTTATGATAATCGATATCAATTCATTAACAAACTATCTCACTCGAACAATTTGCTAAAATCTGCGTCACATACGTTTTTTACTGCTGGATGTTGGATCATCCTCTCAGCAAATATGACGTAGTACTCCTCTTTTAACTCTTCAATACCGCCTAATAGTTGCAGTGATGTGTCGTCTTCCACTTCAGACATATAAATCGTCGGTGCTAAAAATATTACGTCATGATGGTAACGAGCAAAAGCCTTCATCAATGCGGCATCATCAAACTCACCTAAAATATCTGGCTTAAGCCCTTGTCTATCAAACCATTGCAGCACTTTACGACCCATTGAGGTTCGGCTGCCAGGGATCAAAAGCTTTCTTTGCTCCAATACAGCAGGGAAATTAACCCCTTCAACCTGACCTGAACTAAAAAAGCTCATTCCACTCTCACCCAGCTTTTTACTGAACAGGCCCGGGCTTTGACTAGAGTCCACCGGACAGTCAGACAAAATCATATCGAGCTTATGTTGAGAGAGTTGCTCAAGTAGCATTTCATGGGTCGATTCAAAACAGCGCAAGTGAATGCTGTTATCTGGAGGGATGGTCGACATCAGTATCTTACTGACGAGTCTTTTAGAGAGCGCATCCGCGACGCCAACATCAAACAGAATATTGGAGTGCTGGCTGTAATTCACGATGTCCAGCATCTCGTAACTCAGGCCAAACATACGATCGGCATATTTAAAGACCAGTTGCCCAAGCTCTGTAGGCTCAACACTTCGGCCATTACGCTTGGTCAACTTGCCATCCATGCGTTCTTCTAAGGCTTTTATCTGCCCCGTTACCGTTTGTGGTGTTAGGAATAGGGCTTCTGCAGCTTTAGTAACAGAGCCTTGCTTGCAAACCATCCAGAAGTAATACAGATGGTTGTAGTTGAGGTGCGACATAGATGTGCCGTAATAAAAGAGTAGATACCCTTTTATATCAAATATGACACCGCCACTCAACAAACTCGGAAAAACCTAACCAAACATAGATTTACCACTTATTTTTTCGAAGTGTCTGATTTCATAATGTAATATTTCATCGATTATTTTCAATTTTTTTCTAACTTTTAAGATCTATATCACCTATAGAATTTCCATTAAAAAACAATTTAAAACAACAACTTAAAACAACCACATTAGCAATTGGAATATTTAAAGAGTAAATCATCACAAAAAAGTCGCACCTAAACCAAAATGTAATATTACTGAAATATTTCCCCTCTAACATCACGCTCAGATTAAACAAACAGACCAAACACAGACTTAAACGGTCCAATGGAGAAAACATTATGAACCAAGCTACTACTGCAGCAGCGCCTATCTCGAGCACTACTCGTTGGCTACGCTGGGCTAACTTGGCATTCATGCTTTACCTACTATTACTTTCAGTTTCAATGGTTGGTACAGGCTTCAAATGGGCAACAGGCGAGCAAGCAAAGGTTCTTTTCGAATTTGCTTCACACCCAGTTGCAGGCTTAATGATTGGTTTAGTAGCAACAGCGCTTATTCAATCATCAAGTACAGTTACTTCAATTATCGTTGGCCTTGTGGCAGGTGGTTTACCTGTTGAGCTAGCAATTCCTATGATCATGGGTGCTAACATTGGTACTACGGTAACCAATACGCTAGTTAGCCTTGGTCACGTTCGTTGTAAAGAAGAGTTCAAACGTGCATTCGCAAGTGCGACAATCCACGACTTCTTTAACCTATTAGCCGTTGCTATCTTCCTACCACTAGAGATGGCGTTTGGAATTCTAGAGAAAATTTCTCACTGGTTAGTATCACCGATGCTAGCAACAGGTGATATGAGCATGGGTGGTCTTAACTTCATCAAGCCAATCACTAAGCCTGTTGTAAGTGCGATTAAAGAACCACTATCAACGTTTGGCGACACTGTTGGCGGCATCATACTTATCGCTCTAGGTATCGCAACTATCTTCGTAGCTATTACTGTAATGGGTAAGCTGATGAAGAGCCTAATGGTTGGTCGTGCTCGTGAGATTCTAAAGAACGCAATCGGTCGTGGTCCAATCCACGGTATCGCTTCTGGCTCTATCGTGACTATCCTTGTTCAGTCTTCTTCTACGACAACAAGCTTGATGGTTCCACTAGTAGGTTCAGGTGTTCTTAAAGTACGTGACGTTTACCCATTCACTCTGGGTGCGAACATCGGTACATGTATTACGGCTCTACTTGCAGCTACAGCAGTGTCTGGTGAGTTCGCAGTATTCGCACTACAAATTGCTCTAGTACACTTGGTGTTCAACATCATGTCAACGGTATTCATCTTCGGTATCCCGTTCCTACGTGAACTTCCAGTTAAAGCGGCAGACATGATTTCAGACATGGCTGTGAAGAACAAAGCTGTAGTGGCTGGTTACCTTGTTGCGGTATTCCTTGTACTGCCTGGTAGCGTGTTAGCTCTTACCGCTTAATAGCAAAATAAACATCGCTTATAGCAAAGCCCGCTACCTCCTAGGTTGCGGGCTTTTTCTTTTTAAGAGCAGATACGGGATTCGGGTAAACGAGTAACGAAGAGCTAAAATCAAATTCGAGATATGAGTAAGCTTGTGACAAGAGCTGAAACTGATACGATATAAGAGTAAATCGGTAAGGTAAGCATTACTCACCAAAGAAGTCCGTTCTAGCTCTTCGTATCCCGCATCTCGTTTACCCGCATCTATATATTTCCGTCATTCCCTACAGCGAGGAACGAGCGTGATAGGGAATCCCACAAACACACCACGAAAGAGACTCCCAACTCCTTCCTTCGTCAGTCTAGGGAATGATGAATCGAAAAAAGATTCGAGATGCGTGTAAGCGAGTATCGAAGAGAAAGAGCCAATGCGCGTTGAGAGTATACGAGTAACATAGTAAGCGTGTCATGAACACCGCATTCTAATCCTTCAGCACGAAGAATAAGATCAACTCTCCAACC
>NZ_JBFSSD010000045.1:0-40051 GCF_041466145.1 Vibrio sp. 10N.239.312.D08
CCGTAGAGGACTTTCACCTCCTAGATCAACGCCATGCTCGGCGCACAAACAAAAAAGGTTGACGATATTCGTCAACCTTTCTCATTTATGGATACTGAAGAACAAATTTAGAGGCACTCTATACCTTCGTATCTCGTATCTCGTATCTCGTATCTCGTATCTCGTATCTCGTATCTTCTTAAAGCTTACGTAAACCAGTTAGGGCTTTCTCTAGCCTTCTTTCCATTGGCGCCGAGATATCCATCTTCTCTTCACTACCTGGGTGTGTGAACTTGATGTTTGCTGCATGTAGGAACAGACGATCAAGACCAACCTTACCCGTGTAAGCGTCAAAACGACGATCACCGTAG
This sequence comes from Vibrio sp. 10N.239.312.D08, assembly GCF_041466145.1. NCBI lineage: Bacteria > Pseudomonadati > Pseudomonadota > Gammaproteobacteria > Vibrionales > Vibrionaceae > Vibrio > Vibrio sp. 10N.239.312.D08. The sequence goes on from NZ_JBFSSD010000045.1 coordinate 351, forward strand.
CGATCATCCCAAGCAATTGGGTGACCAGTATACTGAGCGTGCACACGAATTTGGTGTGTTCGGCCTGTAATTGGGCTTGCTTGAATCAACGTCGCCTCTTGGAATTTTTCTAAAACCTTAAAACGGGTTTCAGAAGCTTTACCATTCGGGTTAACTCGAACAATGCTGTTCACTTCATTTTTCAACAAAGGTGCGTTGACGACTTTGCAGCTGTTCTTCCATTCGCCCATAACTAAAGCGAAGTAGTATTTTTGAACCGTTTTTTCACGGAACTGTGCTTGAAGGTGTCTTAGCGCCGAGCGCTTCTTAGCAACAAGCAAAATGCCAGACGTATCTCTATCGATACGGTGCACTAATTCAAGAAAACGAGCATCAGGGCGAAGAGCACGTAATGCTTCAATCGCGCCAAATTTTAATCCGCTACCACCATGAACAGCAGTGCCAGACGGTTTGTTAAGAATTAGCATGTGATCATCTTCATAAATGATGCACTGTTCTAATTCTGAAACCTTGTTGAGTTTCGTGCTCGGCACGTTCTCTTCTGTTTTCTCTTCAATAGTAACCGGAGGGATACGAACTAAATCGCCAGCTTTTAGTTTGTACTCAGCCTTAATGCGTTTTTTATTTACGCGGACTTCGCCTTTACGCACGATTCGGTAAATCATGCTTTTCGGGATGTTTTTTAATTGGTTGCGTAAGAAGTTATCAATACGCTGACCAGCCATATCTTCGTCAATGTCGACGAATTGGACTTGGGTTCTAATTTCGCTCATTGCGCTATTGTATCACTGTCACTTTTGATAATTGGGATTTTCTTAGCCCTATTCCGAACTTATTTATCCCTAATCCTTACCGATCTATCCCAAAATGGTCGCCGAAGTTCTATATTTCTTTGATTCTTCGAACAAAAAAGCACCAAGATTCCTGCAAATTAAAATATCAATTGATAAATTATTTATAGACAGTGAGTTAGAGCTATCAAAACCCAAACAAAAACTGTTTTTTTTACAGCATTCCGACAAAGCAGATTGCTGTGTTTACCGACCGCTGCTATAGTTCACAGCTGCTATCAGTGGTTTGACTATTATTTAAACAGCCAACCATTCATAAGCAAGTAAATGAGTAGATAACTCAGATTAGACAGTGCTGCAATCGGCGTAAGACACGGTCAACTGAGTTCCTTATCGCTCTACTCACGTACACTCATGTTGAGTATTCACCGCCACATCGCGGATCATAGGCTAACTCCCTATGATGACTGACGTGCCCCAGAGCATCCCTCTCCAGCCGGGAGGCTGCACCGATAAAGCCATGGGATCTGGCACCATGAGAAACGAAATAAAGCGATAAGAACAATGATGAAAATAAGAAAAGACAATGAGAACTTCTAAATGAAAAGAATGTTAATTAACGCAACTCAAAAAGAAGAGTTGCGTGTCGCTTTGGTTGATGGCCAACGACTGTTCGATCTAGATATCGAAAGTCCAGGTCACGAGTCAAAGAAAGCGAATATCTACAAAGGACGTATTACCCGTATTGAACCAAGCCTAGAAGCGGCATTCGTTGATTACGGCGCAGAACGTCACGGTTTCCTCCCTCTTAAAGAAATTGCCCGCGAATACTTCCCTGAAGGTTATACATACCAAGGCCGTCCTAGCATTAAAGAAGTGCTAAAAGAAGGCCAAGAAGTAATCGTACAAGTAGAGAAAGAAGAACGTGGTAGCAAAGGTGCTGCACTGACAACTTTCATCTCTTTGGCTGGTAGTTACTTAGTTCTTATGCCTAATAACCCTCGTGCTGGCGGTATTTCTCGTCGTATCGAAGGTGATGAACGCACTCAACTGAAAGCAGCATTAAGCACTCTTGAGCTTCCTCAAGGTATGGGCTTAATCGTGCGTACAGCGGGTGTTGGCAAAAGCGCAGAAGAGCTAGAGTGGGACCTGAATGTTCTATTGAACCATTGGGGCGCTATCAAGCAAGCTTCTGATTCAAATGCAGCTCCTTTCCTAATTCACCAAGAGAGTAACGTTATTGTTCGCGCAATTCGTGACTACCTACGTCGTGATATTGGCGAGATTCTAATCGACAGCAATACTATTTTTGAACGTGCTCAAGCGCACATTCAATTAATACGCCCAGATTTCATGAATCGCGTTAAGAAATACGATGGTGAAGTGCCACTATTCAGCCATTACCAGATTGAAAGCCAGATCGAATCTGCTTTCCAACGTGAAGTTCGTCTTCCATCTGGTGGTTCTATCGTAATCGACCCAACAGAAGCACTGACTTCTATCGATATCAACTCTGCTCGTGCAACAAAGGGCGGCGATATTGAAGAAACAGCACTTAACACTAACCTAGAAGCTGCCGATGAAATTGCACGTCAATTACGTCTACGTGACCTAGGTGGTCTTGTTGTAATCGACTTTATCGATATGACCCCGGTTCGCCACCAACGCGAAGTAGAAAGCCGTCTACGTGATGCCGTTCGTTTAGATCGCGCACGTGTTCAGATTGGTCGTATTTCTCGCTTTGGTCTTCTAGAGATGTCTCGTCAACGTTTGAGCCCATCACTAGCAGAAGCAAGCCACCACATTTGTCCTCGTTGTACAGGTACTGGTGTTGTTCGTGATAACGAATCTCTAGCACTTTCTGTTCTACGTTTGATTGAAGAAGAAGCTCTAAAAGACAACACAGCACAAGTACTTGCTGTTGTGCCTGTTCCAATCGCTTCTTACCTTCTGAACGAAAAACGTCGCTCAGTAAACCACATCGAGAAGAACCAAGAAGTTAAGATCACTGTTGTTCCTAACTCAGACATGGAAACGCCGCATTTTGAGGTTATCCGTGTTCGTGAAGGTGAAGAGTTCGATCTACTATCTTACTTGCTGCCTAACAAGCTAGAAGCTCTAAAAGAAGCGGAAAGCAAAGAGCCTGCTGAACAGACTATTCGTCCTAAGAAGATCGAAGAACCTGCTCTGAAAGGCTTCGCAGCTCCTGCTCAATCAGCACCAACTCCTGCTCCAGCACCTAAAGCTGTAGAAGAGAAGAAAGCTGAACCAGCAGCGACTCAAGAACCAGGCCTAATTGGTCGTTTCTTCAAAGCTATCGGTAGCTTCTTATTTGGCTCTTCAACTCAAGAAGAGAAAAAAGAAGAAGAGAAGAAAGAAGAAGAAAAACCTAAAAACAATCGTAACAACGGCAACCGTCAACGCCGTGATCGTAACGATAACCGTCGTCGTAACCAACGTGGTGAGCGTGGCGAACAGCGTAACGACCGTGGTGAACGTGGTGACAATCGTAACGAAAACCGTGACAACAAACGCCGCCGTAAGCCAGCTCGTGATGAGAAGCCTGAAGAGCAAAAAGAAGCAGCTCCACAGCAAACTCGTCAGCCTCGCAAGCCTAAGCAAGACCGTCGCAACAAGCCACGTGATGAGCAGAAGCAACGCGAAGAGCAAGCACCATCTAAATTAGCAGAAGAAGGTCTACAGCTAGCAGCAGAAGCACAAGCTGGTAAACCGGAAGCGCCTAAGGCTAAACCTGAAGCGAAAGCAGCTAAGATTAAAGAGCGTCGTCAGCGTCGTAAACTGAACAAGCAAGTTCGTGTTAAAGACCAACAAGCTCAAGCTGAAGATAACGCTTCAAAAGAGCAGGTTGCTGCTAAAGAACTATCTGTTTCAAAAGAACAGTCAGTAGCTCAAGAGCAAAAAGTTGCGGAACAAGTAGAAGCAACTCAAGCGAATGCAGAGCAAACTGAACAGGAAGAGCCGAAACAACGTCGTAACCGTCGTTCTCCACGTCACCTACGTGCAAGTGGTCAACGTCGTCGTCGCGGTCGTGATCGTCGCCCTAACCCATTCCGCCTACGTAAAGGTGGTGTAGCTTCTCCAGAGATGGCTATGGGTAAAGTGATGCCTCGCTTCATTCCAAAACCTCACCACAAGCAGGCAAAGCCTGAAGTGGCTGAAGTTCAAGTAGCAGCTGAAGCTCAAACATCTGTTCAAGAGCAGAATGTTGCTCTAGAGACGGCACCACAAAGCAACGTAGCAATGACTGGCGGCTTCGCATGTCCAGAGCTTGCAATGGGTAAAGTTATCATCCGTCGTGAAGATGCTGCTGTTGAAGCTCAAGTAGCTGAGACTCCTGCTGTAGTTGAAGCTCCTGCAGTCGTTGAAGAAGCACCAGTGGTTGCAGAAGCGACGAAAGTTGAAGCGCCTGTTGTAGCAGAAGCTGTGCAAGCAGAAGCAACACCAGTTGTTGAAGCTGAAGCGCCTAAAGCTGAAAGTGCAAAAGTTGAAGAAGCACCTGTTGTTAAAGCAGAAGCTCCTAAAGCGGCACCAAAGGCAGCTGTTGCTAAGAAGCAAGCCGGTTCACCAATGACTAAAGCTCCTGGTCCTCAAGAGATCAAAGAGATTGAAGTGATTGCAGCTCCGTTCCGCACTGAACGTTTTGTATCGAAAGGTGCAGGCAGTCAGGCAGCGTCGAACAAAGCTGGCGCGGCGATGACTAAGCCAAACTACTAGTGATTACTGATAGGTAATCGCGAGTAAATAGAATCAAAGGCTGCTTATTAAAGCAGCCTTTTTCATATCTACTAATCGAATAAAAATTAACAGATATATTACTCAAAGTTAGGTTCAACCTTGAACTTAATCACATTTTTGGGTAGCATTCGCGCACTTATCTTTTCGACACTTCGCTATTGCCGCTCTTTTCCATCACTGTTTGGCTACGCAATACACCCGTGTCGGTAAATCCATCTTAAGCATAGCTGAGCAAACATGTTCGAATTCCCACAATTTTCAAAGCACTCTGTAAAGAATGACGTGCTTTCAGGTCTTACAGTAGCCCTGGCTCTGGTACCTGAAGCTGTAGCATTCGCCTTTGTTGCTGGCGTTGACCCAATGGTTGGTCTTTATGCAGCATTCATCGTAGGTTTAATCACTTCTGTCTTTGGCGGCCGTCCAGGTATGATTTCTGGCGCAACCGGCGCAATGGCCGTTGTAATGGTGAGCCTAGTGGCAACCCATGGTGTTCAATACCTATTCGCAGCCGTTATGCTGGCTGGCCTTCTGCAAATTGCAGCAGGTGTATTTAAACTAGGTAAATTTATCCGTATCGTTCCACACCCAGTAATGATTGGTTTCGTGAACGGTTTGGCCATTGTTATCTTCCTAGCTCAGCTTGGTCAGTTTAAAGCGCCAGACGTAACAGGTGCATTAACTTGGCTACCAAGCGGTCAAATGACACTCATGCTGGGTTTAGTAGCCCTTACAATGGCTATCATCCACTTCCTACCTAAGCTAACAACAGCGGTACCATCTTCACTGGTTGCTATTGTTACAGTAACGGCTTTGGTTGTCGGTCTTGACCTTGAAACTCGAACTGTTGTCGACTTCCTACGTACAATGTCTGGTGACGAAGCTGCAACGCTAGCGGGTTCTCTACCAACGTTCTCTATTCCTGCTGTTCCGTTTTCTTTTGAGACACTACAGATCATCCTACCGTACGCAATTATCCTTGCGGCTATCGGCCTGATCGAGTCTCTACTGACACTGACAGTACTAGATGAAATGACAAACACTCGTGGTCAATCTAACCGTGAATGTGTTGGTCAAGGTATGGCTAACGTAACGTGTTCTGTATTCGGTGCGATGGGTGGTTGTGCGATGATCGGTCAATCGATGATCAACGTAAACTCAGGTGGTCGTGGTCGTCTTTCAGGTATCGTCGCCGCAGTTGCACTACTGATGTTCATCCTGTTCGGTTCTGCACTGATTGAAATGATTCCTCTAGCAGCACTTGTGGGCGTAATGTTCATGGTTGTTATCGGCACATTTGAATGGGCAACCTTCAAGCTTGCGCGTCGCGTTCCTAAACAAGACTTCTTCGTTATCGTTCTTGTTACCGTAGTAACAGTACTGACTGATCTTGCTGTGGCAGTAGGTGTTGGTGTTGTCGCTTCTGCGCTAATGTTTGCTTGGCAACATGCTAAACACATCTACGCAGATACATCAGTAAACGCTGAAGGCTCAAAAGAGTACAAAGTTAACGGCCCAATCTTCTTTGGTTCAACGGCTAACTTCCTAGAGTTGTTTGACGCATACAACGATCCACAAGATGTAATCGTTGATTTCGCAAACTCACGCGTGACTGACCACTCTGCAATTGAAGCGATCGACACGATTGCTGACCGTTACGCGGCGCTAGGTAAAACACTTCACCTTCGCCACCTAAGCCAAGACTGTGTTGCTATGCTGCACAAAGCAGGTAGCTTAGTTGAAGCGAACGTTGCAGAAGACCCAATCTACAAAGTTATGTCTAAGTAATCTTAGCTGTAGCTTTAAGTTAGATTTAGAGAGGCCGACATTCAATGTCGGCCTTTTTTATACCTATCGGTCAGCCCTTACGCTGATAACAAAACGACGTACATTGTTCCTACACTACATCGAACGCAGTATCGCTTCGCTAGACTCTTCGATTAAATCCAACACCAATTCAAAACCATTTCCCTCACCATAATACGGATCGGGGATCTCTTGATATTGTGACTCTCCAAAACTCAAAAATAATGCGAGCTTGTATTGGAGGTGAACTGGGCATTGGCTCATTAAGTCGTCTAAATTCGCCCTATCGGCCGCGAGTATCAGGTCAAATTCTTCGAAGTCATTATCTACCACTTTACGAGAAGTAATCCCCTTAAAGCTGTAGCCTCGCTTCTCTCCTGCAGATTTGGATCGCGAGTCTGGCGGGTTGCCTTGATGAAAACCAATCGTCCCCGCAGAGTCGACCACAACATCAATATCCAGCTGTTGCGCTTTCTTCCTTAGCACCGCTTCACCTGTTGGCGAGCGGCAAATATTCCCCATACAAACTACGAGTATCTTTTTCATCCCTAATCACCTGTTCTTCCGATGGTTTTTGCTATCGTTAAGTTAGGCTATGATAGACGCAATCACAACTTAAAAGGATTTGTTATGTCGACTGAAGACAACAAAGAACAACGCCACAAAGCAAGACAACAGAAAGTAAAAGAACAAGTCGATGCACGTGTCGCTGCAGCACAAGAAGTAAAAGGCCTATTGCTGGTCATCACGGGTAACGGTAAAGGTAAATCAACATCCGGTTTTGGTACGATTACACGTGCAGTTGGTCATGGTAAGAAATGCGCCGTTGCTCAGTTTGTTAAAGGTACCTGGGATAACGGCGAAAAAAACGTTCTGCAAAAGCTTGATGTCGAGTTCCAAGTCATGGGCACAGGCTTTACTTGGGAAACTCAGAACAAAGCGCAAGATATTGAAGCTGCGCAGCGTGTATGGAAAGAGTGCCAACGCATGCTGGCTGATGAGTCGATCGATGTGATTCTGTTTGATGAACTGACTTACATGGTTAGCTACGGTTACATCGAACTCGATGAAGTGGTTGAGGCGTTGAATAACCGCCCGAAGATGCAGTCTGTCATCATTACAGGTCGTGGCGCGCACCGTACTCTTACTGAGATAGCAGATACAGTATCTGAAGTTCGCAATGTGAAACACGCTTTTGAATCTGGTGTTAAAGCGCTACAAGGCGTTGACTGGTAATCACCTTCAACCAGAGATCCCCGACTCGGTCATTCTTCCCTCTCGAGGATGACGACCACTAGGCCGTTACGCTCTTGAACAAAGGACGACGGCCTATCGTCATTCCCTAGAGCGAGGGACGAGTGTCATAGGGAATCTCTCTTGAGTATTATCGAGCCAAAAATAAAAAGCGCCATTCCTACAACAGGAGTGGCGCTTTGTTCATTTTTAAATGAGATGAAGACTAGTTAAACAAACCTTTTAGTAGACCGTTTACTGCGTCTCTTGTTTTCTCATCTTTGATCTTGTCACCGTACTTTTCGTCTAACTTTTCTAAACCACGATCAATTTCTTTCTGTGCTTTCTGTTTCAATACATCATCAAAAACAAGTGCAAATTTCGGGGCTGCCCACTGACCTGTTACCTTAATTGGGATAGTCACATCTTTCAGGTCGTCGATGCTCTTACCGCCCTGACCTTCAAGTGAACCCACAATTGATGTACGCACAAGGAAGTCGACCGTTTCATTGATGAAGTTTGCTTTACCTTGACCTGTCACACGTAACAGTGGCGACTGTGCTGATAAGTCGTTAGTTGAAACCCAACCTTTATCCACTTTCAGCGTCGCTTTCATTGCACTGAAGTCCGTTTTTTGAGCTTCATTTGTGCTTTCAACTTTCTCGCCCTTGATCTTAGCGTAGTTTTCTCGAATCAGTTGAGCTACGTTGATGCCGTTAACTGCACCATCTTCAAAGTTAATCGCGATAGTACCGACTAGGTTTTTCTTGATACCCGTCGGAGTTAGACTCTTACCTTTCACGTTGACATCAATATTACCGGTACCTTCCAGCATATCGTTATCTGCAACATCAACCAGTAACGGTTGTACTTTCACGCCTTTGATTTTCTTCTTAGCCGTGTAAGTCGCTGGTGTTTTACGAGCGTCTAACTTTGCAGTAGCAGAAATAGAACCTTGGTAAAGATTCGAGGTGAATGAGGTTAGCTCTGCGATACCACGGTTAACCGAAAATGCGGTTTTAACATTCTGCATCTTCGCGTTGTTCGCCTTGAACTTATCAATCGTGATGTCACCTTTCACGTCTAACGTTTTCAGAGCCGACAGATCAGGTTCCACTTCTTTAGCTGGATCTGAACTACCAGAACTTGACGTTGAACCACCAGCAGAACCAGAAGGCGCTGTGCTCGCTGTTTCTGTTGTATTGCCTAAGCCTAAGAATTCATCTAAATCAATATTCGGGCTATGAAGAGAGAAACGAACCTTTGGTATTTCAGATAGGATTACGTCTGCTTTACCGTCTAATGCAATAGCGTTAGCTTGTAGCTTCTCTAACACAAAGCTCAGGTGGCTCTTGTTAAGATCGAAGCTTAAGTCAGACAGCATGTCGACTTTCATTGGAGACTGAGGAAGCGTGTCGCCTTTGAATGTTGAGTCTAACGTTAACTTGTTCAGCGTTACTTTTGAAATCGCGTTATCAACAGTAAGTTCACCGCCACCTTTAAGATCAAGGTCAAGGCCAGCTGCATTACCGATTACAGCGTAAGTCAGTTGGTTTACCTTATCGAACTCAAACGTATTCAAGCCAATTTTTGCTGACTCAATCGACGTCGCTGGATCATTGAACTTAGCGTTTAAGTCGATATTACGAAGTGCGTAACTTGCAAAGCCTTCAGCTAATTTGAATTCTGCACTGCCTTGTGCAGAGAACTTCTGTTGATTGTTCTCACCAGAAGCCGCAAATGTCGCGGTTGTCCATGTATCAACGGCAAACTCAGAAAGATTCAAAGACACATCGTATAGCTTAGTGAATGAACCCGCTTGCTTGTCGTCCATTTCAAACAATGCGTTTGATACAGTTACGCCTGCAAGGTTGATCGTCCAACCCGATGCGTCTGTGGTAGTTTGCTCTTGAGGGGCAGGCGCTGATTCAGAACTTGTGCCTGCTGCAGGCTCAGATTCTTGAGGCGCTGACGCTTGCGTTAGTGCATCAATGTTCTTGCGACCATCTTTAAGCGTTTCTAAATAGAATTCTGCACCATCTAGAGTAATGTTGCCGATCTCTAGTTGGTTGCTAAATAGCGGAGTAACCGAAACGTCAACGCCAACGGTATCAACCTTAAATAGGTTAGGTTGCGTAAAACCTTCAGGGTTGCGTAATTCAGTTTGACCAAGTTCAAAGCCAATGGATGGGAAGAATTGCCAGCTGATATCACCCTCGATCACTAGCTCTAGGCCTGTGTGTTTTTGGGCTTGTTCGACAATTAATGGCTTAAATTGGTTGGGATTCACTAACAGCACTAGTGCCAGAATTGCTGCAACGACAACAAACACTGGTACAGCTATGAAAATGAGTAGTTTCTTCATCCGCATATTCCTTGCTTAGATTCCAAAAGAAAGTGGCACTATAAAAGTGCCACTGATTCGGTAAAAAATAAAGCTAAGTGAGTCACTTAGGCAAAATTTTATTCGATTAAGACTTCAACAACTTCGCAATGTGCGCTTTTAGCACATCAATCGCAATACGGTTTTTACCACCACGAGGAACGATGATGTCTGCATGTTGTTTTGAAGGCTCGATAAACTGCATGAACATTGGACGTACTGTTTCTTGGTATTGCTTAAGTACAGTGTCCATTGTACGACCACGCTCTTCTACATCACGCTTAACACGGCGTAATAGACAGATGTCTAATGGTGTATCCATAAACACACTTGCGTGCATTAGTTTACGAAGACGCGGGTCTGTTAGAAGCAGAATACCCTCTAAAATGATCACTTTCTTTGGAGTAAGTGTAGTCGTTTCAGAAGTACGTGTGTGCTCTGTGTAGCTGTATTCAGGAACTTCTACGGCGTTGCCACTCATTAGCTGCTGTAGATGTTCACATAAAAGATCATGATCTAGTGCATTTGGGTGATCGTAGTTAGTTTTAACACGCTCTTCCATACTCAAGTGGCTTTGGTCGCTGTAATAGCAATCTTCCGTGATAACACCAATTTGATGGTCGCCTACTTTTTCGCGCAATTCATTATAAATTGTACTAGCAATCAGACTTTTTCCTGAAGCTGAAGCGCCAGCGATACCTACGATGACACATTGATTATTATCAGACATTAATTTTGCACCCGATATGGTTTGGTGGTGGGAAGAGATAAACCGCCTGATTATAGGGGCTAAAGCACATAGATTCTAGTCGCCATTTTAGCTAATTGCAGTCAAATTGATGATATCAATGCATTTAATGAATGCAATCGTTTGCTTTCAAATAACTTGCCTACAACTATTTGCACAACCCCAATGGCTATCAGCCTAAATCCAACCGCTATTTATCTAATCCAACATGATTAACACAACTTTTTGATTATCTTTCGCTATTCAACCAAAGAAAAGTTAATCGCTTCTGGTCTCGCCTTGCCGGTCCAGAACATCTTCGCAGCCACATTCTCTGCAAGCTCTAAGTAGTGACGTGTATGTTCACTATCTGGACGACGAATCACAGTCGGGCAACCTGCATCGATATCTTCTCGCACATCAATATGAAGAGGGATCTGTGCCAAAATATCGAGGTAAAACTCTTCTGACATAGCTTCGGCACCACCAGCACCAAAGATATGCTCTTTCTCACCACAGTGACTACAAATATGATAGCTCATGTTTTCAACTAAGCCTGCGACTGGCACACTCACCTTATCAAACATCGCTACGCCTTTACGTGCATCCGCTAGCGCCAAATCTTGAGGAGTGGTCACCACTACAGCCCCGGTCACTGGGATCTGTTGCGATAACGTCAGCTGAATATCGCCCGTGCCCGGTGGCATATCAATAACTAGATAATCCAACTCTGGCCATACGGTTTCGTTAACAAGCTGACCTAAAGCCTTGGCCGCCATTGGACCGCGCCAAATCGCAGCGTCATCTTTCGACACAAGATAACCGATAGAGTGAGTGAAAATACCGTGCGCTTCGATTGGCATCATCCACTTGTTATTCTGGACTTCTGGTTTCGCATCTAATTGGCCAAGCATCATAGGTACAGAAGGACCATAGATATCCGCATCCAACAAACCCACTTTTGAACCAGACTTAGATAAAGCCAAAGCAAGGTTGACTGAAGTGGTCGATTTACCCACCCCACCCTTTGCAGATGTCACGGCGATGATGTTCTTCACCCCCTTCAATGGTGTCGCAACCGTGGTTTCTAACGCAGACGGCTTCACCTTCACTTCAAACTGAAAAGCGCTAACAAGCTGTTGTTCAATCTGAGAGTGAATCCACTGTTCCAATTCAACCGCAAGCTGATTAGCGGCAAAAGGTAAGGTGATAACAAATGATCCACGCGGATCAACCGATACAATATTTTGGTGTAGCGCCCACTCTGGGATGAGGATTGGTGACTCGAACTCATTCAACCATGAACAGAAATCTTGCTTAGAAGTAAAGTTACGCATTGGGACTCCTTTTTTTATTTATGCTATCACCCACGAGATGAAGACTGAACCCCTAAAAAACTAGGGGAATCCTTAGTCTGACACCTTGGCGTATCACACGTTATAAAGTAGTATTACCTCTCAAATTTATACCTATCAAAAAAGCGAATTATTAAGTATGGCAACTGATCCAAGACAACTTTTGGTAACTTGTGCGCTTCCGTACGCTAACGGCTCTATTCACCTTGGCCATATGCTTGAGCATATCCAAGCTGATATCTGGGTTCGATACCAGCGTCTACGTGGCAACACTGTAAACTTCATCTGTGCTGACGATGCTCACGGCACGCCAATTATGCTTAAAGCTCAACAGATGGGTATCACGCCAGAAGAGATGATCGCTGCTGTTAGTGAAGAGCACCAAAAAGACTTCGCTGGCTTTGATATCAGCTTTGATAACTACCACAGCACACACAGCGAAGAGAACCGTGAACTGGCTTCTCACATCTACTTAGAACTTAAAAAGAACGGCTTCATTTCTAGCCGCACTATTTCTCAGCTTTTCGATCCTGAGAAAGAGATGTTCCTACCAGACCGCTTCGTAAAAGGTACTTGCCCTAAGTGTAAGTCAGAAGACCAGTATGGTGATAACTGTGATAACTGTGGTGAGACATACAGCCCAACTGAGCTAATTAACCCTAAATCAGCGGTTTCTGGCGCAACTCCAGTAATGAAAGACTCTGAGCACTTCTTCTTCGACCTACCTCAGTTCGAAAGCATGCTTAAAGAGTGGACTCGTTCTGGCTCTCTACAGAATGAAACTGCAAACAAAATGCAGGAATGGTTTGAGTCTGGTCTGCAACAGTGGGATATCTCACGTGATGCACCTTACTTCGGCTTTGAAATCCCAGGCGAAAAAGACAAGTTCTTCTACGTATGGCTAGACGCACCTGTTGGCTACATGGCTTCTTTCAAGAACCTATGTGACAAACGTGACGATCTAAACTTCGATGAATACTGGAAGAAAGACAGCACAACTGAGCTTTACCACTTCATCGGTAAAGACATTGTTTACTTCCACAGCCTATTCTGGCCAGCAATGCTAGACGGCGCAGGTTTCCGTAAGCCAAACAACGTATTCGTACACGGCTACGTAACAGTGAACGGTGCGAAGATGTCTAAGTCGAAAGGCACATTCATCAAAGCAAGCACGTACCTAAACCACCTAGACCCTGAGTGTCTACGTTACTACTACGCTGCGAAACTAAACAGCCGCATCGATGACTTAGATCTTAACCTTGAAGACTTCACTCAACGTGTAAACGCTGACGTAGTAAACAAGATTGTTAACCTAGCTTCTCGTAACGCTGGCTTCATTACTAAGCGTTTTGAAGGCAAGCTAGCTGCTGAATTTGCAGAGCCTGAGCTATACAACGAATTCGTTGCTGCTGCTGAGCGTATCGGTGAGCTATACGAAACTCGTGAATTCAGCCGTGCTATCCGTGAAATCACTGCACTAGCGGATAAAGCTAACCAGTACATCGACGAAAAAGCACCTTGGGTTCTTGCAAAAGAAGAAGGCAAAGAAGCTGAGCTTCAACAAGTTTCTTCTGTAGGTATTAACCTATTCCGCGTACTGATGGCTTACCTGAAACCAGTGATGCCAGAGCTTGCAGCACGCACTGAAGCTTTCCTAAACGAAGAGCTAACGTGGGAAGCGATTGCTACTCCGCTAACTGATCACGAGATCACTAAGTTCAAAGCGCTATTCAACCGCATTGACCCTAAGAAAGTGGAAGCAATGGTTGAGTCTTCTAAAGAAGATGCAGCCGCTGAAGCAGCAGCGAAAGAAAAAGCAGAAGCTGAAAAAGAGCAAGCAAGCCAAACTGAGCTAGACAAAGAGCCAATCGCAGACGAGATTGAGTTCGATGCCTTTGCAGCAGTAGACATGCGTATCGCTCGTATCATCTCTTGTGAAGAAGTACCAAAAGCGAACAAACTACTGAAGTTCCAACTAGACATCGGTGGTGAGACTCGCCAAGTATTCTCTGGTATCAAATCAGCATACAAACCTGAAGAGCTAGAAGGCAAGCTAACTGTAATGGTAGCAAACCTAAAACCTCGTAAGATGAAGTTTGGTATGTCTGAAGGCATGATCCTAGCAGCGGGTCCTGGCGGCAGCGACCTATGGATCCTTGAGCCACACGAAGGTGCTCAACCTGGTATGCGTGTAATGTAATTCTGGCTCCTGTCAGATAACAAGCACTCATCACTAAATCCCTAATGCATTTTTGACTTGAAAGAGTTAATCAGCATTGGGGATTTTTTATATCTACCGAAAATTAACGTTCTCTGTTAGAGTCGCCGTCAACTATGCTATGTAGAGTAGAAATTGGTTCGTCGACAAAAATAGGCTAAACCAACACCTCTTTACTCTAAAACCCTTTTTAGGAATCCCCAGTGACTAACAACGAAATCTTGCGTCGTATTCAACACGCACTAAACCTTAAAAATGCACAAATCATCAAAGCTATCGAACAAGCTGATGTGACTGTTGCTCATGACCAAGTGATTAACTGGCTAAAAGATGACAACGACAAGTCATGCTCTAAGATGAAAGATAAAGAGTTAGCGGTATTCCTAAATGGTTTCATCAACCTTAAGCGTGGCAAAAAAGAAGGCGAGCAACCTAAACCTGAAGTTGCACTGACGAACAACATGATCTTCATGAAGCTTCGTATCGCATTGAACATGAAAGCAGAAGATGTTTTGGACGTACTAGAAGTGGTTGGCATTAGCTTGAGCAAGTACGAAATCGGCGCTTACTTCCGCAAGCCAGAAAACAAAAACTACAAAGTGTGTGAAGACCAACTACTTTGCGATTTTCTAAACGGTGTGCAATTTACCAACCGTCCAGACTCAGAAGAGTTTGCGGGTTAAGTTACTACTCCTAGATAAATTTTAAGTTGCTACACATAGATAAATTACTCGTCATAGGTAAGTAACTGACCCACTGATAATTTTCTAGTAACGACAGATAAATAAAAAGCGGCGAGATAATTGAATTATCTCGCCGCTTTTTCGTTTTCTTTACGTCACTGACTAAACAGGAACAACAATAGTAAACCTATGCCTTAGCTGTCGTCTTCAGTGAAGTTCGTCGGCAATGTCGTTTTCATTTCATTCCAAACTTGTGCACTTGCGATACCGTAGTTACGAATCACTAATGGCAAAGTTTCGCGCTCGCCACTTTCACAGATAATGAACAACTCTTTATAAAAGTCCATCGCTAAACGTCGTGCTTCTGGGTTAGAGAAGTAGTAGCTACCGATACGGTCATAAAGTTTACGCACACCGTTAAAGATCAGGCCGTAAATCTGGTTGCCTGAGTGGAATGCCAAACGTTGGAAAAGCATGTAATCATAGAAGTTGAAAGTCTTCGCGATTAAGATCGTCTGACGTTTCGCTTCATCTTTTTCTGAATCTTCTTTTACCGCTTGTTTGATCTTGTCAGCGTATGGCGACGATTCTAGGAACTCATCCCAAGTTGGTGCCGCAAGTAGCGCTTCACAAGATTCAATCACGTTACTGATAGTACGCTCTGAAGCTTCTTTGTTTGCTTTGAATGCATAACGCATAAAGATCGGGCTGATATTAGTACGAGCAGCAAGCAGGTCTTCTACCATTTTGCTTGCGTTATCAACGTCCAACGTCATTAACGTATCAAGGATATGAAGACCTGAGGTTTCCATAAACTGGTTAACTTTAGTTGGTTTGCCATGTTGGATTGTCAACCAACCATCACGAGCAAGACGTTGTAGTACTTCACGAAGCGTAGTACGTGTAACACCAATCAGCTCAGAAAGCTCACGCTCTGCGGGCAAGATAGAACCTGGAGGGAAACGGCCATTCCAAATACTTTCAATGATATACTTCTCTGCAAATCCTGCCGGGCTCTTCGCCTTAATGACCATCTACACTTCAATCCAATTTAATTATTCTGTTCTAATTTACTCATCATACCACTAGTTCACACCTAGCGGAAACACCCTCAAAAATTTTACTCCCCCTAAACACCGTTAGAGTTATAACTCTAAAGTTCAGCACACGTTTGCACCTCAGATTTGTAAAGCAAGCGACTCTAAACCACCATTTAAACAAACCGTTAACACAACAATTTTTCTTTAAAATCAATGGGGTTGGTCATATTTTTAAAGCTATTAATTTGCAATATTAAGTTGTAATAATCATATATAAGCCGTCGTTATTCTGTGATTTTCAATCATTTCGCTGAAATATTGATTCTAGTCGATTTTTATCACATTTTAAGTGGTATGCTTGCGCTACTTTGATCGCGTTTCTCAACAAAAAAGAGGTATTTTTAGGGCTACAGGGCTTTTCCTGTTGACTAAATGTTATCTAAGAGTAAAGTTGCGCTCAAAAATAAGCAGTGCTTGAGTTTCTAAGGGAGTGACTTGGCAAGACCACAGAACATTACATGGAATGTAGTTTTTCTAAGTCACTGTTAGTCATAGTTTTTAACAATTTCTATAGCTCGATTCTCAAAATGTTGTATTGCTTGTCTATTCATAATCAACATAAAAGAGTATTAACATGCCGATGTCTCTCGGAAACGCTTTTATCAAGAACTTCCTTGGTAAAGCTCCTGATTGGTATAAACTTGCCATCATTTCCTTTTTAATCATCAACCCGTTTGTTTTCTTCCTAGTTGACCCATTTGTTGCGGGCTGGCTATTGGTGGTTGAGTTTATTTTCACTCTAGCTATGGCTCTCAAATGCTACCCACTTCAACCGGGTGGTCTATTAGCTATTCAAGCAGTCGCCATTGGCATGACCAAACCAGAAATGGTTTATCACGAGCTGCAAGCAAACCTTCCTGTATTACTCTTGCTCGTATTCATGGTTGCTGGCATTTACTTCATGAAAGAACTGCTTTTGTTCATTTTCACGAAGATCTTGCTTGGCATCCAATCTAAAATTTTACTCTCCGTTGCCTTCTGTGTTGCCGCCGCTTTCTTATCAGCATTCCTAGATGCACTAACAGTAATCGCCGTAGTTATTAGCGTTGCGGTCGGCTTCTACTCTATCTACCACAAGGTTGCATCAGGCAAGGGCACAACGTCTTCGCACGATCATACTCATGATGAAGAGATCTCAGAGCTAACTCGTGATGACCTAGAAAACTACCGTGCTTTCCTACGTTCACTGCTAATGCACGCTGGTGTGGGTACAGCACTGGGTGGTGTAATGACCATGGTAGGTGAACCACAAAACTTGGTAATTGCTAAGCAAGCAGGTTGGGAGTTCGGTGAATTTATCATCCGTATGCTGCCAGTAACACTACCTGTTTTCTTCTGCGGTATTTTAACTTGTGCACTTGTCGAGAAATTCAAAGTGTTTGGTTACGGTGCTCAACTACCAATGAATGTTCGCCAAATCTTAGTTGAGTTTGACAACAAGGAACGTGCAAACCGCACAAAGCAAGACGTAGCAAAACTATGGGTTCAAAGTGCAATCGCAGTTTGGCTTATCGTCGGCCTTGCACTTCACGTTGCTGAAGTAGGTTTGATTGGCCTGTCTGTGATCATCTTAGCTACAGCATTTACGGGTGTTATTGAAGAACACTCTATGGGTAAAGCCTTTGAAGAAGCGCTGCCATTTACTGCACTTCTTGCCGTTTTCTTCGCTGTTGTTGCTGTGATCATCGACCAAGCTCTATTTAAGCCAGTCATCGATGCAGTACTTCACGTTGAAGATAAAGGCGCACAGCTCGCACTCTTCTATATTGCCAACGGTATTTTATCGATGGTTTCAGATAACGTGTTCGTCGGTACGGTTTACATTAACGAAGTGAAAACTGCACTGGTTGAAGGCATCATCACTCGTGATCAGTTCGACCTACTTGCTGTTGCTATCAACACCGGTACTAACCTACCTTCTGTTGCAACGCCAAACGGCCAGGCTGCATTCCTATTCCTATTAACATCAGCACTTGCTCCGTTAATTAGATTGTCTTACGGTCGCATGGTTATCATGGCGTTGCCATACACCATCGTATTGGCACTGGTTGGCCTAGCATGCATTGTGTTCTTCGTAGAGCCAATGACAGCATGGTTCTATGATGCAGGTTGGATCATTCAACGCACTGGTGAAGTCGTTGCTCCAGTTATCTCTGGTGGTCATTAAGCTAAACATTGTGTCGCAAACCACAATAACTATAACTAACTAATCAAAAATATTAGTTGATTAGGAAACTTATCCAAGATAAAAAGCTCTGAGTAATCAGGGCTTTTTTATTTTATAGACAGGATTCAATTCGTGAACTTTTTAGCAATGATCAAAGACTTCTCTAAGGGACGTTTATCTTGGCTTTTACTGCTGGCTTTTATTGTCTTTTTTGAAGCGTGCGCTCTCTTCTTCCAACACGTGATGATGCTTGGTCCTTGCGTGATGTGTATCTATGAGCGCGTTGCTATGCTCGCTATCGGTGTTGCCGCCATGATTGGTGCGATTGCCCCGAATAACCCAATATCACGCTGGTTAGGCCTTGCTAGCTGGGGATTTGGCGCATACAAAGGTTTGATGCTTGCTTTAGAGCACGTCGATTACCAGTTCAATCCGTCCCCTTTCGCAACCTGCGACTTATTCGTAACCTTCCCTAGCTGGGCGCCTTTAAACCAATGGGCTCCGTGGATGTTTGAGGCTTACGGCGATTGCAGCAAGGTTGTGTGGCAGTTCTTCGATCTTTCTATGCCTCAGTGGCTAGTAATTATCTTTGCAGGTAACTTGGTTGCTTTCGGTATTGTGGTTATTTCTCAATTTGTGAAGTCGAAAAACGACTAACAGTAAGCCGTTGACACTTGGACAACAAAAAAGTCGACCACGAGGTCGACTTTTTTATTACTTAAGCTTTTGAACATATTAAGAGAGTCTGTTATTCACACAAACTAAGTTGCTCAACAAGCCGTGATTAGCTGCTTTTACCGCAGCATTGTTTAAACTTCTTGCCGCTTTCACAAGGGCAAAGGTCGTTTCGACCGATGTCTTTAAACGGGTTCACGCTCTGGGACTTATTGCCCAACATAGCTTCATCCGCTGCCATTGCCACTTCTGAGATCATCAGATCGACTTGACCCACTAAATCGGCAAGCGATGGTGGATTAGTAAGCCCTGCAGCGATCATTTGTTGTTGAGTTTGCTCTTCATCAATCGCAAGCATCAAGGTGGTTAAGAGCGCTTGCAACATGCGCAGAGTACCATCCGCGACTGTCACGCTCTGCCACTGCTCTTCCACTGTTGGCCAAACCATCATGAAGCCTTCAGAAAAATCAGCGAACTGTTCGTTAAAGTCACCTTCAGCCAGTACGTCTGTTAATAGGTATTCATTACGCTGAATCAGGTTGTGCTGGTGATTAATCTGTTCTGTCACCGTTTTTACCAGCTCTTTACCCGCTTCAGGCGCAACGATAACCAGCCACTCTTCTGGATCGAGTGGTTTGGTCGCTAAGTTAGAGGCAAGGATTGCACCTTCCATAAACTGCGGAGTAATGTCAGTGATTGATTCTGGTAGGCTTAATAATTGATATGTCATGAAAGCTCTGGATATTGGGCATTTTCGATATTATAACGCCATCCTCCCAAAGATGTCGCTATTAAGAGACGAAACCATCATTAAGACATGCACCACACTCATAGTGACAATTCTGTAAGCACACCGTACAATCACGCCTCGAATTTTTCGGTTCATTCAGTTTTGGTAAAGCAACATGCGCGTAATACTTGGCCCTATGGAGGGCGTTCTAGACCACCTAATGCGTGAAATTCTCACAGAGATTAATGATTACGATCTCTGTGTGACAGAGTTTGTGCGCATCGTAGATCAACTTCTTCCCCCGCATGTGTTCCACCGTATTTGCCCTGAGCTACATCAAGGCTCTCAGACCATGGCTGGTGTGCCAATCCATCTCCAACTTCTAGGGCAACACCCAAATTGGATGGCCGAGAATGCTTTTCAAGCTGCTAGCTTAGGCGCGAAAGGGATCGATCTTAATTTTGGTTGCCCAGCAAAAGCGGTCAACAAAAGTAATGGTGGCGCTTCATTACTAAAAGAGCCAGAGCTCATCTATCAAGTGGTGAACGCCTGTCGAGAAGCGGTACCGGCACACATTCCTGTGTCCGCAAAGATTCGATTAGGTTGGGAGCATCCGGAAGAGTGCTTTGAAATCGTCGATGCCATCGAACAAGCCAAAGCTGACGAACTCACCGTGCATGCAAGAACCAAAGTTGGCGGCTATAAAGCCAGCGAAATCAAATGGGATTTCATCAATCAAATAAGAGAAAAAACATCTCTGCCGTTGATTGCTAATGGGGAGATCTGGAACTATCAAGATGGTCAAGATTGCATAGAAGCAACAGGCGTCGATTCATTAATGGTCTGCCGTGGTGCTTTCAATATTCCAAACCTTGGTAACGTCGTTAAGCACAACCACCAGAAAATGCCGTGGGATAAAGTCATTGAACTTTTGCTGCGCTATTCAGAGTTTCAAATTAAAGGGGACAAAGGCATGTACTACCCCAATAGAGTGAAGCAGTGGTTTGTTTATCTAAGTAAAGGCTACCCTGAAGCGAACGAACTGTTTAAAGAAATTCGTACTTTCAAAAAGGCGCCACCGATTGTAGAACGCCTTCAGCGTTATCAAGAAGAACGCCGCCAACCTGTTTAAGATTATGTTTAGGGTTAAATACCCAACGCTACAAACGTGTTTACCGGTGCAAATAAGCTTTGCTTGGTAGACACGTTCGCTCTTCCCTCTTTCATTTTCATTTTCATACAAAGCATCGATTCAATAACGTGGTTAAAATTTAAGACGGTCTTTGCCCGTCGTCTTAGCCACGTACAGCTTTTCATCGGCGTACTTAAATATCTCATCGAAGTTAAGTTTACTTTGCTCAGTTTCAACAATGCAGACACCGCCAGACACCGTAAATCCATTTGGAATAATGTCGGCTGAAGTGGAACAAATCGCATTCTTCACTCGCTCTAATGTTCTCATCAAAGTTTCACGATCTTCGCCTTTCATATAAACGACAAACTCTTCACCGCCAAACCGTGCTGCAACGTCACTGCTTCGAATACTGTTGCTGATCTGACGCGACATATAACGAATCACATCATCCCCCTTATCGTGGCCGTAGGTGTCGTTAATTGACTTAAAATAATCAATATCGAAGACGGTTAATGCAAACAGTTGATCGTGCTCTACACTGCGCCAGAACGCTTCTAAGCCACGACGATTCAATAACCCTGTCATAGGGTCTTTGGCTGCGAGATCTTTGAAGTAACCACGTTCAATATTGGAATTGACGTAGAAGAAGATGGTTACTGAGAACAGATACACAATGATGGCAACAATAAGGCTGTCTTTCTCGTAGACGAAAAAGTGCTCAACCTCTTTCGCGATGTCTAATTTGTAATACATCGCATGGTGAGACGAGACACCATCCAGTTTGATCTCGTGATAAAAAGCAGCAGAATCTACCGGAGTCGCTAAAGTGGTATCAATGATATCGATCCGACCTGCAAGATGCTCATTCGAGTTTGCGAGCAGCTTGTCAGCATTAATATCCACCGACAGCATCCCTTGGTGAACGCCTTTATGGAATACAGGGATCGTCATACTGATTATACGGTCAAGGGAATCAAAACGATAACCAGGGCCTGAAAGGGTGAGTTGGTCAGGGTTGTTGGCAGTTTTCTGCCAATAAGGACGACTCTTTATGGTCGAGAGTAACTCTTTGCTCAGCCCTTTGGCAAAACCTTCAGGTGAAGAGATCACATAGCCGCTCGTATCAATAAAGTGCACGCCGGCATGGTATTCATCAAGCTGGGATAAAAATGAAAGAATAGGAGCTAACGCTATTTTTTCTGACGCGCTCTTATAACTATCACTGCTTTCAGAACAAAGAGACTCTTGACCGATTAGCATATAGTCGATATCGACAGAGGGAATGTCTGAGGTTTTACCGTCGGCAAGTAGCAATACATCAATAAGCCAAATTTGGCAAAGACCATCCACAACTTGTTTGTTGTGCTCAAGAAAGAGAGGGCTTCCTGATTTGTAGTAGTTGGAGAAGCTGTAGTCTAAGGCTGTCACCACCTTTGTGGTTCGTTTGAACACCTCTTCAATACGCTGGAATTCACTGCCAATGTCTTTCTTCACCAAATCAAAATGATTCTTTCCTATTAGGCCAAGTAACATTGCGGCGATCACAGCGGGAAACCCGAAGACAAAGGTTAGGCTAAAGTGCCTATTTACTTTCATATAATGTGCTCTTAGCGTTCAGCTATTTTCATTTACCCCATTAATATTATTACATTAATTGCCATTTTCCTCGAGGTAAAAGAGTGTAAATTGATATTAACGACACACCTAACGGTCAAATAACCGCTTACAAATGAATAAAATAGAGAAGCGCCAACATATAGAGCAGGTGAGTTTGTTATCTGAGCCCATTTCAATGCTGTTAATAATATGACTTATGGCCTATTAGCTCACCTAACACCAAACTCAATTCACCGGCTAATGACCGCACGCTCAATCACAGATTGAGGCACTGTCACGCCAAGCTCACGAGCAGCATCTAGGTTGACCACCAGCTGAGAGCTCTGCGCAGTTTTGACACTCAACTTCCCGGGCTTCTGTCCTTCCAGAATGGCTGCGACATAATCCGCGGTCTGAACCCCAACATCATAATAATCTAGACCTAAACCAGCAATCGCTCCCTTTCCGACATAAGATGTGGCGCCTGCGACGACTGGCGTATCTGCATGGTTAGCCGCTTTGATAAGACCCTCCATGCCGCTTGCAACCGTATTATCGGTCAAGGCATAGATAACATCGGACTTCTTAGCAATGGATTCTGCTTTTGCTTCGACATCGTCAACAGTCAGCGCTTTTTCGGTGTGAAGTGTATAACCGAAATCTCGAGTTGCCTTTCTCAATAACCCAACTAACGCAACGGCATTTGCTTCTGCTGGGTTGTAAACTACACCGATTGAATTAGCTTCAGGGAGCAGTTCTTTGATTAATGACACATGCTGAGTGATCGGAGATAAGTCAGAAAGCCCCGTGACATTACGCCCCGGCTTTTCTAATTGTTTAACGAGCCTAGCGCCGATAGGATCCGTAACCGCGGTAAACACGATAGGAATCGAGCGAGTCGCCGACACTAAGGCTTGTGAAGTCGGTGTCGCGATACCAACAAGTACATGTGGATTTTCACTGACGAGCTCTCTGGCAATCTTGGCTGCCTGAGCCGGGTTACCATTCGCCATTTCATAGGAGAATTCTAAGTTCTTACCGGGTTCATAACCATTGGCTCTCAATCCTTCAAGAAGCCCTAAACGTGTCGCATTCAGATCTGGATGGTCAACAACTTGTGAAACCGACACTTTGGCAACGTTTGCCATTGCATTGCCAGTCCATAGCAACATCAAGCAACTTAAAACCGCTGCCAATACCTTTCTTACAGAACTCATTATCGCTCCCTGAATCAAGCTCTACCCGTCATTACTCGCTCAAAGAGAACAACATCAAAATCACTATTGACATTATTACCAGTAACCATTGATAACTTGAAGTGATATTTAACAAAAATGCAACAAGACTCGAGTTATGTGAGAAAGGTTATATTGACTTCGGAGGAAGGTAAGAAACCAAGTGAATAAGGACAGGTAAGCTAAACGGAAAGTAAGCGAGGTAACAAAAAGAGGAGCAAATCTGAGAACAAGCTATAGAAGATGAATAGTTGTTCTCAGACAAGAGGAAGAGCTGGGATTCTTTAGAACCAACGCTCCATTGAGGATTTATCTAACTGACGAAAGGCACGATTTAAAATGATTGCCAATTCTTTATAGCGAGGGCGCGGCTTCATAGGCTCTAACGCAAAACCCGTTTCAGTGATCTTTTCATGCAGTTCGCGGTACCACGATACTAGCGCCGGCGGAAGTTGTGTATTTGAGCGATTGCCCAACCACCACATACCTTGTAGCGGCAAGCTGATCGCAAACAAAGCCATAACCACAGCCTGTGGCATCGCTTGGTAATTATTAAAGACCATTTGTGTAAGAACACTGATAGCGGCAATCGCAGGCATCACTTTCACGCCAAAACGGGTCGCTTTAATAATGCGTTGTTCTGGGAAGATCGCGTTTAACTCTTTTCGGACGGGCCAGAGATCCATGTACTTTTGGCCATCTTTTAAACTACTAGCTAAACCAACTCTATTGCTCATATGAGTCTCCCATTAAAAAAAAGTTGAAATCATCAACTAAAAACACAAAAATTTGACGAAAAATAATATTCTTTCAAATTTTTTTGTTATATTTGCACAATATCGCTATTATTTGCAGACCTCAATCTCATTGTTGCCCTTATTTACAATTTAAGCAACTTTGAGAAGACTTCTGCAAGGAATGCACAAGCCTCTTTTTGATAAAGAGCGCTTTCACTTTATACGGAAATTAACGTTTTTTTGACCAAGGTTAGTACGCAAGCCTATGTGCTTCGACTATTCTTGAGATTAATTTTCATCCTTAACTGATTTCGATCAGAAAAATAAACAGGTAGTCATTAATGTCTAAGCTAGTTTTAGTTTTAAACTGTGGTAGTTCTTCTCTTAAATTCGCTGTTGTTGATGCAGAAACAGGTGCAGAGCACCTAACTGGTCTTGCTGAGTGTCTAGGTCTTCCAGAAGCTCGTATGAAGTGGAAACTTGATGGCAAGCATGAAGCACAACTAGGCGCGGGCGCAGCTCACGTAGAAGCACTATCTTTCATGGTAGAAACTATTCTTGCTTCTAAGCCTGAGCTTAAAGCTAACCTTGGCGCTATCGGTCACCGTATCGTACACGGTGGCGAGCAGTTCACTTCTTCTGCACTTATCACTGATGAAGTTCTTAAGGGTATTCAAGACGCTGCGACTTTCGCACCTCTTCACAACCCTGCTCACCTTATCGGTATCGAAGCGGCTCAACAGAACTTCCCTGGTCTACAAAACGTTGCTGTTTTTGACACTGCGTTCCACCAAACAATGCCTTCTGAGTCTTACCTATACGCTCTACCGTACAACCTGTACAAAGAGCACGGCATCCGTCGTTACGGCATGCACGGTACTTCTCACCTATTCATCACTCGTGAAGTTGCAGGCCTACTAAACAAGCCAGTTGAAGAAGTTAACATCATCAACTGTCACCTAGGTAACGGCGCTTCTGTATGTGCAATCAAGAACGGTAAATCTGTAGACACTTCTATGGGTCTTACTCCTCTTGAAGGTCTTGTAATGGGTACTCGTTGTGGTGACCTAGACCCTGCAATCATCTTCCACCTACACGACGCACTTGGTTACTCTGTTGAAGAAATCAACAACATGCTAACTAAAGAGTCTGGTCTTGCTGGTCTAACTGAAGTGACTTCTGACTGTCGTTTCGTTGAAGACAACTACGGTGAGAAAGAAGAAGCAACTCGTGCAATGGACGTGTTCTGTCACCGTCTAGCTAAGTACGTAGCTGGTTACACTGCAACTCTAGAAGGTCGTCTAGACGCAATCACTTTCACTGGCGGCATCGGCGAGAACTCAGGCCCAATCCGTGAAATGGTTCTTAACCGCCTAGGCATCTTCGGTATCGAAGTTGACGGTGAAGCTAACCTTAAAGCTCGTTTCGGCGGCGAAGGTACTATCACTACAGCTAACAGCCGTATCCCTGCAATGGTTATCTCTACTAACGAAGAGCTAGTAATTGCTGAAGACACTGCGAAACTAGCAGGTCTTTAATTGATTTTCCTGACTAGCTTCATTCGAAGCTAGTCAGTTTTTCATATCAAGAAAATGGGGCTCAACTTCTATTCCTACCCCAATTTAAATATCGGTGGGAATAGCAGTTGAGCTTTTTTATTTCCAATAGTCAAAGGTGTTCGTCAATGTCACGTACTATTATGCTTATCCCTACAAGCGCTGGTGTTGGTCTTACTAGTGTTAGCATGGGTGTTCTTCGCGCTATGGAGCGTAAGGGCGTAAGTGTTTCTTTCTACAAGCCAATCGCTCAGCCTCGCAGCGGTGGTAACCAACCAGATCTAACGTCTACTATCATCAGCGCAAACAGCGACATTAAGATTGGTGAGCCAATCGCAATGACTAAAGCTGAAGCTTTGATCGGTAGCGAAAAAATGGACGAGCTTCTTGAGTCTGTTGTTGAGCAATACAACAAGATCAACAAAGACGCAGAAGTAACGCTAATCGAAGGTCTAGTACCTACTCGTAAGCACCCATTTGCTAACCAAGTGAACGCGGAAATCGCAAAAACACTTGGCGCGGAGATCGTATTCGTTGCGACTCCTGGTACTGACAACCCTACGCAGCTTAAAGAGCGTATCGAAGTAGCATGTTCAAACTTCGGCGGTACTAAGAACAAAAACATCAAAGGCGTAATCATCAACAAGCTTAACGCTCCTGTTGATGAAGCTGGCCGTACTCGCCCTGACCTATCTGAAATCTTTGATGATGCAGACAGCGCTCAGCAAGCGAACCTTGAAGTAATGCAAATCTTCAATTCTAGCCCTATCCGTGTTCTTGGCTGCGTGCCATGGAGCATCGACCTAATCGCAACTCGTGCGGTTGATATGGCTAAGCACCTTAACGCTGAAATCGTTAACGAAGGTGAAATCTCAACTCGTCGTATTAAGAGCATCACTTTCTGTGCACGTTCTCTACCTCACATGATTGAGCACTTCAAACCAGGTTCACTGCTAGTAACTTCTGCAGACCGTCCTGACGTTATCGTTGCTGCGGCTCTTGCTGCGAAAAACGGTGTTGAGATTGGCGCAATCCTGCTTACTGGCGGTTACGACATTCCAGAAAGCATTGCTAACCTTTGTGCACCAGCATTCGCTTCAGGTCTACCGATCTTCAAGGCTCAAGGTAACACTTGGCAGACATCTCTAAACCTACAGAGCTTCAACCTAGAAGTTCCTGCAGACGATAAAGAGCGTATCGAGTTCGTTAACGATCACGTTGCAAGCCACATTGATGGCCCTTGGATTGATTCTCTATCTGAAGGTACTCAAGGCATCCGTCGTCTAAGCCCACCAGCATTCCGTTACCAGCTAACTGAATTTGCTCGTAAAGCGGCTAAGCGCATCGTTCTTCCTGAAGGTGATGAGCCACGTACAGTTAAAGCTGCGGCTATCTGTGCTGAGCGCGGTATCGCAACGTGTGTACTTCTAGGTAACCCTGAAGAAATCCGTCGCGTTGCAGCGCAGCAAGGTGTTGAGCTTGGCGCTGGCGTTGAGATCATCGATTCTGCATCAGTTCGCGAAAACTACGTAGCTCGTCTAGTAGAACTTCGTGGCGCTAAAGGTATGACTGAAGTTGTTGCTCGTGAGAAGCTAGAAGATTCAGTATTCCTAGGTACTATGATGCTTGAAGCTGGCGAAGTTGACGGCCTAGTTTCTGGTGCTGTTCACACAACGGCAAACACTATCGTTCCTCCGTTCCAGATCATCAAGACTGCTCCTGATGCTTCTATCGTATCTTCGATCTTCTTCATGCTTCTGCCTGATCAAGTTCTTGTATACGGTGACTGTGCGATCAACCCAGATCCAACAGCTGAACAGCTTGCTGAAATCGCTATCCAATCTGCAGATTCTGCTGCGGCATTCGGTATCGACCCACGCGTTGCTATGATCTCTTACTCTACTGGTGAATCTGGTAAGGGTGCAGACGTAGATAAAGTACGTGAAGCAACGAAACTTGCTCAAGAGAAGCGTCCTGATCTAGTGATCGACGGTCCTCTACAGTACGATGCAGCAATCATGGAAAACGTAGCCGCTTCTAAAGCGCCTAACTCTCCAGTTGCAGGTAAAGCGACAGTATTCGTATTCCCAGACTTAAACACGGGTAACACGACTTACAAAGCTGTACAGCGTTCAGCAGATCTAGTATCTATCGGTCCAATGCTTCAAGGTATGCGCAAGCCAGTAAATGACTTGTCTCGTGGCGCTCTAGTAGACGATATCGTTTACACAGTAGCTCTAACGGCTATCCAAGCAGACCAAGCTGCACAAGCTGAAGAAAAAGTAATTAACTAATTTTTCTTTTGTAAAAAGCAAAAACCCTAGATGTTTATCTAGGGTTTTTTTATGTCTGGAGTAAAGGAACTACTTGGTAAGCCTAGCCTCGACCATGTGGTGATTCTAAGTCTAGCTCTGGTCCTTTGGGTACAACTTGAGTCGGATTGATACCAGTGTGGCTGTAGTAGTAGTGGCGCTTGATGTGGTAGAAATCCGTCGTCTCTTTAATACCCTCTATTTGATAGAGCTCTTTTAGATAACCTTGGATATGTTTGTAATCCGCAATTCGTTGCTTGTTACACTTGAAGTGACCCACATACACAGCATCGAATCGAACCAAGGTCGTGAACAACCGCCAATCCGCTTCAGTAATCTGCTCTCCCGCTAAATAACGTTTCTCACTAAGATGCGCATCCACTTTATCTAACGCTTCAAATAACGCTTCATACGCCTCTTCGTAGGCTTCTTGTGTTGTCGCAAAGCCGGTTCGGTATACGCCGTTGTTGATGTTTGGGTAGATATAATCATTCCACTCATCAATCTTCTTGGACAACTCCCACGGGTAGTAATCATCGGTGTTACCCGTTAGCTCGTTAAACTCTGAGTTAAACATGCGAATGATTTCAGACGACTCGTTACTCACAATGGTGTTGGTTTTCTTATCCCACAGCACAGGTACCGTTACTCTACCCGAGTAGTCAGGCTTGGCTTGAGTGTAGATTTGGTGCATGCGGGTATGGCCAAATAGAGGTTCAGGTAACCCCATTTGCCAACCTTCACTCATCATGTCTGGGCAAACAACCGTCACGTCAATGTGATCGGTTAGGTCTTTCAGCTCACGGAAGATAAGGGTTCGGTGCGCCCAAGGGCAAGCTAACGATACGTATAAGTGATAACGGCCGCTTTCCGGCTCAAACTGCGCGCCCGGTTTGTTCTCTATCCAGTGACGAAAGCCCGCATCTTCACGAACAAACTTACCACCGCTTTCTTTGGTGTCGTACCACACATCGTGCCAAACACCTTCAACTAACTTACCCATATCCAAACCTCTGTCATCGAAACTTTTCTCTAGTATAAAAAAAGCCAACTTTTTCAAAACTAGAAGAAGTTGGCTTAGTTGTTCGAATATTTTGATGAAGCTTGTTGAGCGAACCAATAAGCCTAAGACAAAAAAAGCGCGACTCTAATAACTAGTCGCGCTTAAGCCTGTCACAGGCTGAACCGTTTTAAATAGGCTCTAGACTTGTACGTGCAAGCAAGATACTGCGTGAACGTCATCGCCTTGAATCGTTGGCTTAGTTTGCGCACACGCCTCTGTTGCTTGTGGGCAACGAGTACGGAACACACAACCTGATGGCGGATTGATTGGCGATGGGAGATCACCTTCCAACATCTGAATGGTTTTGCTGCGCTCTAAGCGTGGGTCTGGAATTGGAACTGCAGACATCAACGCTTTGGTGTATGGGTGCTTAGGATCAGAGAACAATGCATCTGATTCGCCAAGTTCTACCGCATTACCTAGGTACATCACCAATACGCGATCAGAGATGTGTTTAACAACCGACAAATCGTGCGCGATGAATACCAAAGACAAACCTAGCTCTTTTTGTAGCTCCTTCAGAAGGTTAACTACTTGAGCTTGGATAGATACATCCAGTGCAGAAACAGGTTCATCACAGATGATCATCTTAGGTTTCAAGATAAGCGCACGTGCAATACCAATACGCTGACACTGACCACCAGAGAATTCATGAGGGTAACGATTGATTACGTTGGGTAGTAGACCAACCTTTGCCATCATCTCTTTAACTCTGTCCTTCACTTCTTGTTTAGAAAGTTCAGGGAAGAAAGTCTCTAGAGGCTCAGCAATAATATCGCCTACTGACATACGTGGGTTAAGCGATGCTAGCGGGTCTTGGAAGATCATCTGAATCTCTTTACGAGTCTCACGACGCTTCACTTCCTGCATCTTAGTTAGGTCTTGACCTAACCACATCACTTGACCTTCAGTCGCTTCAACCAAGCCGATAATCGCACGGGCAAAAGTTGATTTACCACAACCAGACTCACCCACTACGCCTAGTGTTTCGCCTTCGTAAAGGTGAACATCAACCCCATCAACCGCTTTAAGGTTTGATGGTTTTGCCCAAGGCCAAGCAGACTTAGCTGCAATGCTAAAGTGAACTTTCAGGTCTTTAATATCTAATAGTAATTCTTTACTCATTTTGTCCAAGTCTCCCAGTCTGAAAAACAAGCACGCTGACGGTCTTTAGCAAATGGCTGCAAAATCGGTGCTTCTTGCTTACAACGGTCCATTACACGGTGACAACGGTCTTGGTAAGGACAACCTGTTGGTAGGCGAAGTAAGTTAGGTGGGTTACCTGGAATCGTCGGTAGAATTTCACCTTCGGTATCCAAACGAGGAATCGCTTTAAGCAGGCCTTCCGCGTATGGGTGGCTTGGCTCGTAGAAGATTTCATCAACCGTGCCGTACTCCATTGTACGACCCGCGTACATCACAAGTACTTTGTCACAAGAACCAGCAACAACACCCAAGTCATGGGTGATCATAATGATTGCTGTATTGAACTCATCTTTTAGTTCGTTCAGCAATTCCATGATTTGCGCTTGAATGGTTACATCCAGTGCCGTTGTTGGTTCATCAGCGATAAGCAATTTAGGACGACACAGCAGTGCCATTGCGATCATCACACGCTGACGCATACCGCCCGAAAACTCGTGCGGGTACATAGTGATACGCTTGCGTGCTTCAGGGATTTTCACCGCTTCAAGCATGCGTACTGATTCTTCAAACGCTTCTGCTTTACCCATGCCTTTATGCAGCATAAGTACTTCCATCAGCTGATCACTTACTTTCATGTAAGGGTTCAGTGAGGTCATTGGATCTTGGAAGATCATCGCGATCTGTTCAGCACGAACCTTGTTCAGTGCTTTTTCAGGCAGGTTGAGAATTTCATTGCCTTCAAACTTTGCACTGCCTGAGATGATGCCGTTCTTAGCCAGCAGCCCCATCAGTGCAAATACCGTTTGTGATTTACCTGAACCCGACTCACCAACAATACCCAGCGTTTCGCCTTGGTTAAGTGAGAAGTTCAAGTCGTTTACTGCGGTTACGATACCATCTTGTGTGGTAAATTCGACGCGCAGATCTTTGACATCTAATAAGCTCATTATTGCTTCCTTAATCTTTTATAGCTTTTAATTGCTATTTCGTTATCTGTCTTTTGGATCAAGCGCGTCGCGCAGACCATCACCTACGTAGTTAAAGCAGAACAGCGTAACTACCATGAATGCCGCAGGGAATGTCAATTGCCAGATTGCAACTTCCATTGTTTGCGAACCTTCTTGAAGCAATGCGCCCCAGCTTGTCATAGGCTCTTGAACACCAAGACCAAGGAAAGATAAGAATGATTCTGTAAGGATCATGCTTGGAATAAGCAACGTAGAGTAAACCGCTACGATACCCAGTACGTTCGGTACGATGTGACGTGTAATGATCTTCCATTTGCTTACACCACATACGTGTGCAGCTTCAATGAACTCTTTACTACGTAGGCTCAACGTTTGACCACGTACAATACGCGCCATATCTAGCCAAGCAATCGCACCAATAGCAACGAAGATTAGGACGATGTTACGACCAAAGAACGTTACCAGTACGATTACTAGGAACATGAATGGCACTGCGTACAAGATCTCTAGGATACGCATCATCACTCGGTCAGTACGACCGCCGATGAAGCCTGAAGCTGCACCGTAAAGCGTACCAATCAGTACCGCTACGAAGGCCCCCATCACACCAACCATCAATGAGATGCGGCCACCGACAAGAGTACGAACGTACAAATCACGACCTAAGCTATCGGTACCAAACCAGTGATCCGCATTCGGACCAACGTGCATTGCGTACCAGTCAGTATCATCATAAGTGTACTGAGCCAGCATTGGTAAGAAGATAACTGCCAGTACCATAAGCGTAAGAATGAACAGACTCACCATCGCAGCTTTGTTTCGCATGAAACGAATGCGCGCGTCCTGCCACAAACTACGACCTTCAATCTCTAAGCTCTCAGAGAACTTTTCGATCGCTTCTAAATTTTCTTTTTTCTTCAACATAACCATGCGTCCCTGTTAGTAGCGAATTTTCGGGTCAATAAGCGCTAGCAAAATATCAACGATTGCGTTGAACAAGATGAATAGGAAACCAATCAAGATGGTTACACCCATTACTAGCGAGTAGTCACGGTTAAACGCGGCGTTAACAAACAGCTTACCGATACCTGGTAGGCCGAAGATGGTTTCAACAACAACTGAACCTGTGATGATACCTACGAACGCAGGTCCCATGTAAGAAACAACAGGTAGCATTGCTGGCTTAAGTGCATGTTTTAGAATGATATAACGGTAGCTTAGACCTTTTGCACGCGCAGTTCGGATAAAGTTACTGTTTAGCGTTTCAATCATGCTACCGCGAGTAATACGAGCAAAGGTTGCTACGTAAAGAAGAGACATCGCGATAACAGGCAGCACGATGTACATGAATGTACCGCCATGCCAACCACCTGCTGGGAATATGTTCCAGTGCAGGGAGAAAAGGTAAATAAGCGCCGGTGCCAACACGAAAGATGGCATTACCACCCCGAGCATGGCGGTCGACATTATGGTGTAGTCGACCCAGGTGTTGTGCTTCAAGGCAGCAATCGTCCCGACAGTGACCCCCATCAATAGTGTGAAGATAAAGGCAACGAAACCTACCTTCGCAGATACTGGAAGTGCAACCGCGATCAGCTCATTTACTGTGTAATCTTGGTACTTAAACGAGGGGCCGAAGTCACCTTGTAAGATATTTGTCAAATACGTGGTGTATTGTTCAAATACTGGTTTATCTAAGCCGTATTTAGCTTCGATGTTAGCCATAACTTCTGGCGGTAATGGACGTTCGCTTGAAAACGGGTTACCCGGTGCGAAACGCATGAGAAAGAAAGATATAGTGATCAACACCAACATGGTTGGAATCGCTTCAAATATCCGTTTCATAATGAATTTAAGCATAAACTCACTCTTTCAGTCTGTGACAATTAAAATTAGAAAGACGCTACATGCGCGCCCTGCGCATGTAGTGCCTGTATCGTTATAGTTATATTAACTTTTTAGAATCGAAGCTTATTATTGAGCTTTGATGTATAGGTCTTTCGAGAAGATCTTGTCTTCCGCGTTGTTGATTGGGAAACCACCAACATGCGGGTTAAGTAGACGAGATTTAACGTATTGGTAGATAGGAGCGATTGGCATGTCGTTTGCCATTAGCGCCTCAGCTTCTAGGTAAAGTGCTTTACGCTCTTCTTCTGAAGTTGAGTTAAGTGCTTTATCGATGATCTGGTCGTAAGCCGCGCTGTCGTAGTGAACACCACCGGTAGTGTTGTTACTCTTCATTAGCGTTAGGAACGAAGACGCTTCATTGTAGTCACCACACCAACCAGCACGTGCTACTTCGAAGTCACCAGAATCTTTAGAAGATAGGTACGTTTTCCACTCTTGGTTCTCAAGTGTTACAGAAAGACCCAGTGTTTTCTTCCACATAGAACCTAGCGCTACAGCAATCTTCTTGTGGTTCTCTGAAGTGTTGTAAAGCAGGTTGAATTTAAGTGGGTTGTCTTTACCGTAACCCGCTTCTTCAAGAAGACGTTCCGCTTCTGCGTTACGCTCTTTCTGAGACATCTTGCCGTAAGCAGGTAGCTCAGGATCGAAGCCAGCTGTGATTTCAGGCGTTAGGAAATACGCAGGTTTTTGACCTTGCGCTAGGATAGCACCTGTTACGATATCACGGTCGATCGCGTAAGAGATTGCTTGACGAACACGAACATCATCAAATGGTGCTTTCTTCGTATTGAAGATGTAGTAGTAAGTACATAGGTTACCCGCTACAGATACATCTTCTGCGTACTCTTTTTGAAGACGCTTGAAGTGCTCAGTTGGAAGTTCGTTTGTGAAATCGATTTCACCAGATAGGAAACGGTTCATTTCCGCTACTTGGTTTTCGATTGGTAGGAACGTTACTTTGTTAAGAACTGTTTTATCGTTGTCCCAGTACTGTTCGTTACGCTTGAGTACTAGACGCTCGTTAACAACCCATTTATCAACAGAGAATGCACCGTTGCCAACAAAGTGCTCTGGTTTAGTCCACTGGTCACCGTATTTTTCAACAGTTGCCTGGTGTACTGGCTTCATTGTTGTGTGGCCCATCATCATTACGAAGTATGGTACCGCTGTTTCTAATTCAACAACTAGAGTGTTTGCATCCACTGCTTTAACGCCTAGTTCACTCTTGTCTTTCTTACCCGCTACGATATCTTTCGCATTCGCCATCTTGGTGTATTCCATGTACCAAGCGTATGGAGAAGCCGTTGCAGGATCAACTGCACGTTGCCAGCTGTATACAAAATCTTGAGCTGTTACAGGATCGCCGTTAGACCATTTTGCGTCTTTGCGTAGGTGGAAAGTGAATGTTTTGTTGTCTGTCGTTTCCCAGCTTTCCGCAACACCAGGGATAGTGTTGCCGTCGCCGTCTTGGTTCACTAGACCTTCTAGAAGATCACGAATTACGTGAGATTCTGGTACACCTTGAGATTTGTGTGGGTCGATAGTTGCAACTTCAGTACCGTTACCGCGAACAAGTTCCTGAACTTTTGCCAGTTCTGTGCCTGCTGGAACTTCAGCAGCGATAGAAAGAGTAGAAGAGGCAGCCACTGCCAAACCAGCACCTAGAAGAAGGGCCTGAGTGATTTTATTCTTGTACATTTAATAAACTCCAAGTTTTATGTATTGCATCCATGACTTCTTTGCTTGGTTCACTGAACGGCAGTGATTTAGATTTATTTAGCTCAAAATTTAAGCATAAAAATCTAAAACCTTACAAAGATTGAGGCACACACTATCAACCATTGAAGTAATTTGCCACAAACAAGTCGCAAAAAATCGGATAATTCTCCGAAATACTTAAGGTATCAGTGTAAATATCTAAAAAACCCCAAATCAGTAGTGACTTGCGTAGAGGGATTAATTAAAAAACAGCCTTTAGTGTTGATGTATCTGTGTTGATACTTTTTTTTAGCATCTTATGCTAGAACACTGAGCGCAAATTAACATTAATGCCACATGAAATCTAATTGCACATCACATATCACCTAAACCGTCTACACTATTTGTGAGGATAATCACTTTATACAAGACAGCATAATGCTCTGCACCAAACCGGGTTATCCAATGCACCAATTAAGACAAAATTACGCGCTGAATTTATATGCAACCACAATGAATTATCATTTGTCAAATCAATGATTATCTATAAATAGATTTATAGCAGGTACAAAAAAACCGACCTAAGTGGTCGGTTTTTGACTGTCTCATATACAAATGAGTAAATGCTGAAGCAACATCACTTTAAGAGAAATTACTTCTCCCAGCGTTCCGCTGCTTTCGTGTCTGAATCACGAGAATCAACCCAACGCGTCGTTTCGGTCGTGCGTTCCTTTTTCCAAAAGGGAGCCTTGGTTTTCAGGAAGTCCATAACGAATTCACAGGCTTCAAATGCAGCACCACGGTGTGCACTGGATACACCAACGTAAACAATCTGGTCGCCGATATCTAAGTCACCTACACGGTGGATAACACGCATCTTCTGAATAGGCCAGCGAGCCTCAGCTTGGTCACAGATCTCGCTCAGTGATTTTTCTGTCATACCCGGATAGTGCTCCAGAGACAAACCAATCACATTGTCGCCAAGGTTCATGTCGCGAACTTTACCAACGAACGTCACAATCGCTCCGGCAGCTGTACCTTGAGCCAAGTAGTCGTATTCGTCGCCTACCGAGAAGTCCTCAGCTGTCACTAATACTCTTGGATCCATGCTTAGCCTCCAGTCACTGGTGGGAAGAAAGCCACTTCGTCGCCGTCTTTCACTTCAGCTGTCAGAGGTACGATTGATTGGTTAAGTGCAGCCAGAAGCTTCCCCTCTTCCAATGCGATATCCCATTTGCCTTCTTGTGTCACAAGATGACTACGAATCGCTTCAATCGTCTTAAAATGTGCATCAACTTCAACGCTGTCCACACCAACAAGTTCACGAGTTTGAGCAAAGAAAAGTACTGTAATCATGACTCCACCTTAAAGTGACCAGATTTACCACCTGTCTTCTCTAGCAGGCGCACGTTTTCGATAACAATGTCTTTCTGAACAGCTTTACACATATCGTAAATCGTTAACGCAGCCACAGAAGCAGCCGTTAGCGCTTCCATCTCTACGCCCGTCTTACCCGCAAGCTTACAAACAGATTCGATGCGAACCTTGTTTTCAGACTCGATAGCTTCAAGCTGCACTTCTACTTTAGTTAATAGCAGAGGGTGACACAGGGGAATCAGATCCCACGTCTTCTTCGCCGCTTGAATACCCGCAATACGTGCCGTTGCGAAAACATCACCTTTATGGTGGCTACCAGAGACAATCAGCTCTAGCGTTTCTGCCGACATTTGAACGAAGGCTTCCGCTCTCGCTTCACGTACTGTTTCCGCTTTAGCCGATACATCGACCATGTTTGCTTCGCCAGACGCGTTAATGTGTGTAAATTGGCTCATACTCAAACCGCCTTATACAGAAAGGTGTGGCATGAAGTTACAAGGACGGTGGCTAGCATCCATCTGTTGCTTGATGATCTTAGTCCAACCGGTGCGGCAAGCGCCTGTAGAACCTGGCATCGCAAAGATAACCGTGTGGTTAGCAAAACCCGCAATCGCACGAGATTGAATTGTCGAAGTACCGATCTCTTCGTAAGATACTTGACGGAATAGCTCACCAAAGCCTTCTACTTCTTTGTCGAACAGTGGCTTAAGCGCTTCAGGCGTGCTGTCACGAGAAGTGAAACCAGTACCACCCGTGATCATGATAGCTTGTACGCTTTCATCAGCGATCCATTTAGATACGATCGCACGGATCTTGTACATGTCATCAATAACGATTTGCTTATCAACCACGTTGTGACCCGCTTCTTTAGCATGCTCTGCTAGGTAACCGCCTGAAGTGTCGTTTTCTTCTGTACGAGTATCTGAAACCGTTAGTACTGCGATGTTTGCTGCTTGGAATTTGCTTTCTGCGTGACCCATTTGTTCACCTATATAAATTTTTCATTAGACTGATTCGCCCAGCCTGAAGAAGCTGAGCGATAAAATGCTTTAGAGTGTGTAGCGGGTTAACCGCCGATTGACGCCAAGTTTGGAGTCATGCCGCTGTTGCCATCGTGTAAGAAGTGGCTAACGGACTTGGTTTGAAGCTGAGCCTGAATTCGATCAATGAGTTCTTGCTCTTGTTGATCTTCTTGAATCAGATCTCTCAGTTCAACACCATGGTCGCCAAACAGACATAAGTGAAGTTTACCGGTCGCAGAAACGCGCAGTCGGTTACAACTCTCACAAAAGTCTTTCTCGTAAGGCATGATCAAACCGATTTCACCCTTGTAGTATGGGTGGACAAACACTTGCGCCGGGCCATCGTTAACGGCTTTGACTTTTAACAGCCAACCATTAGCAATAAGCTGGTTGCGAATCGCAACGCCAGACACATGATGTTTATCGAACAACTCGTCCATCTCGCCGGTTTTCATCAGCTCGATAAAACGTAATTGAATAGGTTTGTCTTTGATCCAATTAAGGAAGGCTGGTAATTCCTGACTATTGAGGTCTTTCATTAATACGACGTTGACTTTGACTTGTTCAAAGCCAACCTCAAACGCTTTATCAATGCCTCGCATAACCTCAGTAAACTTATTCTCACCAGTGATCTGATGGAACATGCGCGAATCTAAACTATCCACGCTCACGTTTATATGGGTTAAACCAGCATCACGCCATTGCCCTACTTGTTTCTCCATGCGGTAGCCATTCGTTGTGGTGGCTACTTTTTCGATGCCTGGAGTAGAAGCAACGGTATGTATGATTTCAGGAAAGTCTTTACGCAGACTCGGCTCTCCGCCTGTAATGCGGATCTTTGAGGTACCACAATCTGCAAACGCTTTAACAACGCGTTTGATCTCGGGAACACTTAAAAAAGACGAGTTTTTTTGCCCTGACGGTTTGTAACCATCTGGCAAGCAGTAAGTACATTTAAAGTTACAGACGTCTGTAACCGACAAGCGCAAGTAATAAAACTTGCGATGGAATCTATCTTCGAATTGTTGCGCCACGGAACACCTTTCCAAACACGGGAGGCATAATCATTTCCAATTAAGCCCTTGTGACAACATGTCACTGGCTCTTGATGCGTATCGGTACAGCAAATACCACTGTGCGACTTAGCATGCGAGAGCTCGGAGTTATGGCAACTGAGCGTTATATTCACACGCGCAGTAGCTGAGTAATAAAATACTTAATATTTGTACGTGAATCTAGCTCTGATGGTAAAAAACGGGTCACATCGGCAAAAAAAACGTATCAAACGCTCAAAATAACTCTTGTTGAGTATATAGCGAGAAGCATTTAACCTAAATTATAGTTGGTAATAACCTAACAAGAACAATAAATGAATATTTACTCTTCAAAGAAAGTCGTAGCAATCGGCGGTGGCCATGGCTTAGGTCGCATGTTAGCTGCATTAAAAGACTTTGGTAACAACGCAACTGGCATTGTTGCAACGACAGATAACGGCGGTTCCACCGGACGTATTAGAGATTGCCAAGGTGGCATCGCATGGGGAGATACACGCAACTGTATCAACCAATTAATCACAGAGCCTTCAATCAGTTCGATGATGTTCGAATACCGCTTTCGTGGTCAAGGTGAGCTAGACGGTCA
Source organism: Vibrio sp. 10N.239.312.D08 (assembly GCF_041466145.1). Taxonomy (NCBI): domain Bacteria; kingdom Pseudomonadati; phylum Pseudomonadota; class Gammaproteobacteria; order Vibrionales; family Vibrionaceae; genus Vibrio; species Vibrio sp. 10N.239.312.D08. The sequence goes on from NZ_JBFSSD010000045.1 coordinate 39,366, forward strand.
TAACTTGGGTAACCTAATGCTGACGGCGTTAGACAACCTTTCCGTTCGCCCATTGGAAGCAATTAACCTGATTCGAAATATGCTCAAGGTCGATGTCAATATCGTGCCGATGACTGAGCATCCTTCAGACCTCACGGCTCTATCAATGGACGGCCGCTGGGTTACCGGCGAAACCAACGTTGATGACATGACGGAAAAGCTGCGCATGATGGACTTGTCTCCAGAAGTGCCAGCAACCAAAGAAGCCGTTGCTGCCGTTGAGCAAGCAGACTGCATTGTCCTTGGCCCTGGAAGCTTTTTAACCAGTGTGATGCCCCCTCTTCTCCTTCCAGAGATTGGCAAAGCAATCTCTGAGAACACCAAGGCAAAAGTTATCTTCGTTGAAAACCTTTCACCAGAGCACGGTCCCGCAGGGAAAATGACGCTTCAAGAGCAATTGGAGTGGTGTGAACGTACCTGTAAGGCAAGGAAAATAGACATCGTGTTAGGCAATGAACCTCACCCGGAACTAGAAGTGCAATGGAATTGTGTGACCACAGATCTTGCATCGGCAAACCGAGATTGGCGACACGACCGTGTGAAGCTTCAACAAGCCATTGAAGCCCAGTTGGCGTAGCCATAGGTTCAAGCGACAATCGAGTAGGAGGAGGCCTCACGGCCTCCGTCCTCTCACACCACCGTACAAG
>NZ_JBFSSD010000046.1:0-39179 GCF_041466145.1 Vibrio sp. 10N.239.312.D08
ATTTGTAGACCCGCAGCGTCATCTTTTGCGCTGTTGATTTTTGAGCCAGAAGCTAGACGCTCCATTGATGTTTGTTGTGCGCTGTTTGCGTTGTTTAGGTAACGTTGCGCTGTCATCGCTGAAACGTTTGTATTTACATTCACTGCCATGGTGATTTCTCCAATTGATTTTCCGGTATAGCGGTTTCCGACGTCTCGGAAAACCAAGTAGTTCTCTCAAAGTTACTTTTAATAACGGCGCGAAAGTCAGAAGCTTTAGAAAAACTTTCAAAAAACCACAAAAAAAATATTAATCTAATATTTATCAACAACTTAATTTTAATCATTTTCTAATACAGCGATAGATTTCAATTGGAAAAAGATCTTAATCTGTTCAGAAAGCGTACGAACCGCCGTCTAAATGGCTCAAGGTCGAGAAATGATCAATCGCCAAAGATCTCTGACTTACGCAAATCTTGTGTAATAGATGACATTATTTGTCGTGAAGAAGAACCATCAAATAGAGATTTGGAAAAGGTAGTGCGAGAAAGTTCACAGGAAAATAAATAGCAAAAACAAGAAATACAGAAAGGAAAAAGCCCCTTTTCCTTTGAGAGAACCGGGGCTAGTTGGCGCGTCAGAGCCTGTGTGGAGATCATCGAGAAATGAACACATTTCCGACTTGCCGTTGCATTCTTACTGCAAAAATGGATAGCAGGTGAGAGATGAGAGAGCTAAACATTCAATAGTAAGTATGCTTGCCAGTTTCCCTTGCTGCATGGCTCACGTCTGAACACGAGCAGCAAGTTCAACCAATAACTATTGCAATAATGACATTGCAGAGTTAGGCAACTGTTTTGCTTGAGCAAGTATTGAAGTACCTGCTTGTTGCAGAATTTGTGATTTGGTCATTTGCGTCGTCTCTTTCGCAAAGTCCGTATCTTTGATTCGGCTGTTTGAAGCGTCTACGTTCTCTTGTACGTTTGCCAAGTTATTAATACTGTGGCTTAGACGGTTCTGTTTTGCACCCAAATCAGCACGCTGTGAATCCACGTACTTCATTGCAGAATCAATCACGCTAATAGCATTCTGTGATCCTGCTACGCTCATCAAACTAACATCTTGAACCGAGGTTGCGCGGCCTTCACTCTTAATACCTAGCTCAGACGCTAGACCACCAGAGATAGACATTGGGCCGTCAAGGTCAGGTTCAGCAACGAACAGTTGAATGCGACCATCATCAGTAACCGATGCGTTCACAAGATCAGACTGACCATTAATGTAAGTCGCAAGCTCTTCGATATCATCGCCCGCTTTGGTATTGATATCTAAAACGATGTCTTCACCCGCTTTGGTTTTGAATTCGAACTTAAGATCGCTCGCTGTTGGCGGCACTTCCCAGTTCTTATCTTTCGCGTTTTCTGAATCGAACGTAGTACCACCCATACGGTAGTCATCTGCACGGATACTTGTCAGAGCCATGATCATTGCTTCACCAGAGTTAGAACCGATCTGGAATGAAGCTTCACCGAATGAACCGTTCAGTAGACGACGACCACCAAACGATGTGGTTTCCGCAATACGGTTAAGCTCATCTTGAAGTGCCATTGACTCTTCGTTCAGTGCAGTACGCTCTGCCGGCGAGTTAGTGCCGTTTGATGATTGAATCGCTAGATCACGCATACGTTGTAGTACGTTAGTCGATTCGTTCATCGCGCCTTCTGCTGTTTGAGCAATCGAAATACCGTCGTTGGCATTACGCATTGCCACATCAAGACCACGAGACTGAGCGGTTAGACGGTTCGAGATTTGCAGACCTGCCGCATCATCTTTCGCGCTGTTGATCTTGTGACCAGATGACAAACGCTCCATAGAAGTCGCTAAGTCATTAGATGCTTTATTCAGGTAACGCTGTGCTGTCATAGCAGATACGTTAGTGCTTACATTGATAGCCATTTTGCTCTCCTTATGAGTTCGCAAAGTTTCTGCGAAGCGGCCAGCTTTACTCTCATATGGATAAGCACTGACCGTGTATTACTCGATAAACCCTATACAAGGTTTAAGATCTGTATTAATCATTTATAACCAACACAGATACAAGTTGTATGCCAAGTTTAATATCATATAAATAATTTTTTAATTATCTAAAAATCAGAAGCTTACAAACAACACTGCGCAATTATGATTTTCTACTATTAGAAGATGAAAAACATTCACCTTCCTTATTGCCGTTTTTTGCCGCTATTCTAGAAACATCATGCTTCGTACAAAAAAGCGGCAAACTGTGGCGTCATTCGCACGTATGGCATAGCACATACGGCAAGGAATCAACGCCATGGTGATCGACAAGCCACCATTAAATACCGATTGATCATTAAATATAGTTAAACAAGGTCAGGTCTTTGGTTTTGCCAAACGCTTGTTGAGAAGCTTGTAGTGCTCGAGAGTTTTCATTGAACTCAATGATCGCTTTCGAGTAATCCAAGTCTTCAAAGTTGCTTTTTGCTTTTGCTAAAGACAACTTGAAATCTTCATGTTGTTGCTCTTGAATATCCAAAGTACTCAAGCGTGCACCAACATCGGTTCTTGCCTTGGTCAAATGGATAAACGCAGCGTGGAACTCTTCAGTTACTTGGTGCAGTTTCGCTGTTGCTGATGCATCCGATACCGGGTTTTCAGCCTGCTCAGCAGCCTCTTTGAACGTATCAAAGATAGAGAAAGTCTCTCGTGGTTCTAAGGTGATCGAATCACCTTTAGTGATTTGGCCTTTGATTTGAATATTCAGCCCTTCATAAACAATGCCTGTCGAAGGATCAAAATCTTCTGCCGCAACCACTGCGCCGTCTTTTTCAAGCTGATAAGCGAAATTGCCCGTCTGCATGTCGACAAACGTCACTTTATAAGTAGACCCATCTTCATCGCTGTTGGTCGCACGCCCGAGCAATAACTCAGACGCAGGTTCAAGCTCGTACTGAGGTTCGTAGTCACCGAACGGGTTGTCTATTTCCATAAACATCTTGCTGCCCGGATCATTCATTGCCATTTCAAAGCTGCTTGCCACACGCATCTTGCGTTGGTAGTCATCACCTTGATATGTCACATTCCCTTCGTTATCTCGAAAGAAAGGCTGATTTTTCGGCTTAGTGCCTGCAAACGTGTAGTTACCCGACTCATCTTGAGAGTTGGCTAAATGCAGGAAGTTATTCGCCAGTTCTTGAATTTCACGCTTCTTAGCTAAACGGTCTTCTGGAGAAAGCGCACCGTTAATCATTTCCATCACGGTTCGTTTTGCTTCATCAGCAAAGCCTTCGGTGTTGGAGACCAATACCTCATGATGCTCTAATCGATTACGAACCAAGACGATTGCGTCACTATATTGCTTAAGCTGCTCTGATTGCTGACCAATATTCTGTAAATAGTGAGTCGCAAGAGGATCATCACTTGGCGACTGCAACTTCTTACCGGAAGCGAGTTGCGCTTGGTTGTGATGCACCTTGTTCTCTTGACGGCGCAAGTCATTTTGTACTGACTGATAATTATGGAAGCTAGAGATACGATTCAACATTTATACCTTCCTATCTCAGAGCCAAAATAGTGTTAAACGTATCGTTGGCTGCTTGCATGATGCGTGAAGAAGCCATATACGCTTGCTGAAATTTCATCATATTTGCCGCTTCTTCATCGAGGTTTACTCCCGAGATAGAAGCTATACGTTCTTGAGCCGACTGTTTTTCTAACGTCGCAATATCACTCAGGCGATTTGCCGTTGAAGACTTCAAGCCCGTATTAGTATTCAAGTTGTGGTAAAGGTCTAAAATCGTAGACTCACCATCATTCAACAGCTTTCCTGTTTGAAGATCTTGTAGCTTACGCAGGTTACCGTTGTCACCTTCTGATGGGACAAGGTTTGCCGTAAACTTATCATTTGCCACCGCACCGGGTGTGAGCTCAAACGTTGTACCGTTGATGGTCACTGGCCCTTGTGGCGGATACGGTTGAGGCTGCATTAAAATGTTACCCTTCGGATCCGTCACAGCAAACTGCTCACCTTTTGGTGAGACAATCACTTCAAACTCACGCAGTTGACCTGCTTCTAGGATTTTAAATCCCGCTGTACCCTTGGCAAACGTGGTCGATGCCTCATAACTTTGCGCAGCAATGTCTTTCGGGTCTTTGGTTTCCATATGAATCTGCGCAGCAAAATTACGCGTTGGACGCAGTAACAGTTTCTCTCCTAGTTCAGGAGGGTTACGTACTTCCACTCGCATGCCATCAAGATAAAAAGCACTACCGCTAGAGTCGGTCGCCATCTTAACGGTCTCACCGTTCGGCTTAGTCACGACATAATCACTGCCATCGTATTTCAGTCCATACTCACCGCCTTTTAAGGCAGAAGTATCATCAATGTATACCGCAACATCGGCTTTCGATTGCCCGCTAGCCGTGACACGAGATTTTGCCACCAGCTCTGAGTTCACGTCGGTAAACAAGTCCTTACCTACGTTGCCGTTAAGATCCAAACCTTGTTCTTGAAGACTATTGACCTCATATGAAAACGCGGTCGCCAAACGACCAAGCTCATCCATGATTGCTGGGATATGTTCGTCACGCATGTCTAGCATGGCGCCGATTTTTCCGTCGATATCACTGCTGGTGATCGGTTTTAAAGACTTACCTTCAACAATCGCTAGGCGGCGCTGATGTGCATCGGGTAAGCCATCAACCATCTTCAGCTGACTCGCTTCACTACCAGAGACCAAGGTATGGCCATTACCAATATGGACATTAAACCCTTCGGCATTTGAGCGTGGTGTCACCGTAACTTTGGTGTAACCAGAAAGCTCATTAATCAACTTTTCATGCTGATCTCGTAGGTCATTATGAGGCCCAGGAGTTCGCATCATTAAACGCTGAACATCACGGATCTCGTACGCAAGTTGGTTAACTCGCTCGATACCCATATCTAATTTTTTATTCGTAGAATCAGACTGTTGACGAACTGTTTCATGAAATTCATTCAAGGTTTTAGTTACAAGCCCTGCTTTCTCTAACACGACCTTACGCGCACCCACATCATTTGGGGTATCGGCGAGAGTCTTAACGGAATCAAACCATTCGTTGAGGTTTTCTGGAATCTTCTTTGAAGCGACCGACGACAACATGCTCGACAGCATATCGAGGTTGGCTTCGGTATCGCCTTTGTTGGCGGCATTGGTTGTCGATAAGTTAAGTTCTTTGACGGCAAACTGATCCCAAGAGCGGCGAACATTTTCCACATGTACCCCCATACCGTAGGATTGCCCACCGTACTGGCGCGGGTCATTCACACCTTGAATCACAGACTGGCGGCTATAGCCCTCTGTGTTAGCGTTAGAAATGTTATGACCTGTGGTGTTGAGCTGTCTCTGAGCCGTAAGAACACTTTGTGCCCCTACATTCAGAAGATCCGACGCCATAATGCCCCCAAAAAACTTAACAAAACCAGAATGAACTGATTAACTACAACCGTATATTACTAAGATAAAAGCAATATATGTGCCAACACAAACAATAGGAAATTAAAAGACGATAATTTATTGAAGTGTTAGGAGATAACTATGGATTACGCGTAAGAACTGAAGGGGCGGAGAAGAAAAGAGCCTGCCAGTAGCAAGCTCTCTATGTTGATTTATGACGCTAGTTCATCTCATCAATCTTGGCTTTAACTCGTAAAACCTTGTCTGCATAGTTAGGGTCAGTTGCGTAACCAGCCTGATGAATACCTTTGATGAAATTCTCTGAATTGCCTTGATGCTGTAGCGCCGTTTCGTATCTTGGATTTTCGTTCAAGAACTTCACGTAATCATTAAAGCTATCTTCGAAATTAGAGTAAGAACGGAAGGAAGCTGACTCTTTAACGGCGGTTTTGCCATGGAACTCAAGAGTTTGAGTCGCGACCTTATCGCCCTTCCAACTTCTATCTGCTTTGATGTTAAATAAGTTATTGCTGTTGCCCAAAGAGTTCTTAACCATTTTAGAACCCCAACCCGTTTCAAGGGCAGCTTGTGCCAATAGAAGAGACGAGTCCACACCAAGCGCACTTGCCGCTTTTTCCGCGTAAGGCTTCATTGAGGTCACAAACGATTCTGGAGAATCAAAGGATACTGGCTGTTTTGCTGCTTGCGCAGGTTGAACGTCTGACGCTCGCTCTTCCGAACGGCCTGAATATTGCGGTCTTTGCAATGAAGCATCAAAGCCTTCACTGCGAACCTTCTCTTCAGACGTATCGCTTGCTTGGCCAGCGCTTAGTTGAGCCACGATCATATCTGCAAGACCTAATGAACCTGAAGCGCTTAACTCACTCGCCATTTGGTCATCTTGCATCTGACGATAGAACTGCTCGTTCTGGCTGTTCAACATATCCGACTTAAAGCTCGAGTTAGCATCGCGCATTGACTTAAACAACATCGAGGTGAAAATCGATTCAAACTGTTTTGCCGCCGCGGTTAATGCTTCTTTCTCGCTACCTTCTTCACCGTTTACCGCTTGTTGACGAAGACGGTCTAAACTACCGATGTCGTGAATAAAGCCGATGTCATTGTTATTCTTAATCATGCTTTATTCCTTAGATAATGATCAATTGTCCTTCAATCGCACCCGCTTGTTTCAGTGCTTGAAGGATTGCCATTAAATCAGAAGGTGCAGCGCCCACTTCATTGACTGCGCGTACCAAATCGTCCAGCGTTAGGCCAGGTTCAAATTTGAACATCTTACCATCGCCTTCCGTGATTTCGATATCAGAATCAGGGACCACTACCGTTTGGCCACCAGAGAATGCATTCGGTTGGCTTACGTTTAGATTTTCTTTAATTGCAACCGTCATACCACCGTGGGTGACCGCCGCCGCTTTTAGGCGAACGTGCTTACCAACCACAATCGTACCTGTACGAGAGTTGACGATGATTTTTGCAGAGCCTTCAGCAGGGTCGAACTCGATGTTTTCGATAGCCGACAAGAATGCTACACGCTGGCTGATTTCACGCGGTGCACGAACTTTTACTGAAGTTGCGTCTACCGCTGAAGCCATTTGTGGGCCTAGGAAATTATTAACCGCATCAGCCATACGCTGAGCCGTTGTGAAATCTGATTGGATTAGGTTGAAGGTGATGTAGTCACCACGACCGAATGGCGTTGGGATCTCTTGTTCAACCGTCGCACCGCTAGAGATGATACCAACGTTAGGGTTGTTACCGACAATCTTAGAACCGTCGTTACCTTGTGCACTAAAGCCACTTACCACCAAGTTACCCTGCGCGACCGCATACACTTGACCGTCTAGACCTTTCAAGAAGGTCTGTAGCAAGGTACCACCACGAAGGCTTTTTGCTGAACCGATAGAAGAAACGGTTACGTCAACTTCTTGGCCTTGCTTAGAGAATGCTGGCAGTTCAGCAGTCACAATAACAGCCGCGACGTTTTTGGTTTTTGGCTTAGTGCCGGGCGGCAATTGGATGCCAAAATTTTGCAGCATTGCGTTAAATGTTTGATCGGTAAAGGGAGTTGTCTCACCAGTACCCGGCAAGCCCGTGACCAAACCATAACCTACAAGTTGGTTACTACGAACACCCGCCACTTTTGCCACGTCTTTGATTCGCGCAGCATGGGCACTGGTGGCAAGAAATAGCATGCCGAATAGTACGAGTGTCAGTTTTTTCATTGAGTAACCTGTCTGTATTGCTTTAATTTATAATAGCTTAGCTAAATGTGGCTCAGTGATAGAGGCTGTCAGTATGTCGTCGTCCTATCAAGCTCTACAGAGATACATTAAAGAATCGTGCCAAGAATCCAGGCTCTTGCATATCTTTCTGTACGCCAGTCCCTGAGTACTGAATTCGTGCGTTAGAAACACGGTTTGAAGCGATGGTATTTTCAAAATCAATATCATCAGGACGGATGGTACCGCTTAGGCGGATGTACTCATCGCCGGTGTTCAGTGTCATCCACTTCTCACCACGAACCACTAGGTTGCCATTAGCTAATACTTCGATGACTTCAACGGTAATGTAGCCGCTGATGCTGTTACTTTGGTTGGCTGACGCATCACCAGCAAAAGTATTGGTGTTACTCAGATCATAAGAGAAGTTGTACTTGTCGATCGTCAGATCTTGACCACCAACAGCCAGCGGCTCCATTGATGCATCATTCGACTTAGACATGTCTGCGTTGGCTTTTTTGGTCGCTCGAGTATTCTCATCTAGCGCTACAGTGATGATGTCACCAATACCACGAGGCTTTGAGTCGTCATACATGCTGCCAATGTGGTTCACATTAAACAGTGAGCCCGTTGCCGCTGCATAATGCTCTGGCTTCTGCTTGGGGTTGATTGGCGCCCATGCAGGGTCACCAGCAATTGGATCGGTTCGCCCACGAAGCGTGTCGATAATTCCTGAACTTTCTTCTGCCGACTTATCGCCTTCAACCGCATCAACCACTGTGGTCGCGTTCTCTTGTGCTGGCGTCTCAATTGGATCCAGTACTGTACAACCAGTCATCGAAGCTAACAGGGCTAAACAAAAAATACGTTTCATGGCGATATACTCTCAGCAGGCAGTGGTGAATGGGTCAATTAGCAAAAACAGATAGATTAATTAAAAAAGTAAACGGCGAATAAACCAATTACAGCTGTTGGTTAACAAAGCTCATCATCTTGTCTACTGACGAGATAACTTTCGAATTCATTTCGTATACACGCTGAGCTTCAATCATGTTTACCAGCTCTTCGGTTACGTTTACGTTTGATGTTTCTAGCATCGATTGGCGGATGTTACCTAGACCATCAAAGCCCGGAACACCCTCTTGTGGGTCACCACTCGCGCCAGTTGGCAAGTAAAGGTTTTGACCTACTGGTTCTAAACCACCTGGGTTTACAAAGTCAGTAATGGTAATTTGACCAACCACGACGTTGTTTTGCTCACCACGTAGACGAACCGATACTTCACCGTCGTTACCAACCGTTACCGAGATCGCGTCTTCAGGAATCACGATTTCTGGTTGTAGAGGGTAACCTTGGCCCGACGTTACGATCGCGCCTTCACCGTTCAGTGTGAACTGACCATTGCGGCTGTAACCTGTTTCACCGTCTGGCATTTCAACTTGGAAGAAACCATCACCTTCAATCATCATGTCTAGGCTGTTAGACGTCGTTTGCGCGTTACCGTGAGTGTGCACTTTTTGAGTTGCCACTACCTTAGAACCCGCACCCAGCATCAAACCACTTGGCAGCTCAGTATTCTGAGACGATTGACCACCCGGTTGATTAATATTCTGGTAGAACAGATCTTCAAATACCGCGCGACTCTTTTTAAAACCAATGGTCGAGGCGTTGGCAAGGTTGTTCGAAATCGTTGAGATATTGGTTTGTTGGGCGTCTAAACCCGTTTTGCTTACCCATAATGCTGGATGCATAGCAATGTCCTTTAAATTCTATTAGCTCATACGAAGCAGTGAATCAGACGACTTGTCCATTTCCTCTGCTGTGCTCATCATCTTGACCTGCATTTCAAATTGACGTTGTAAGTCAATTAAGCTGGTCATTTCACCTACAGCATTTACGTTACTGCCTTCGATAGCACCTTTTAGCAACGTTACCGCTGCATCTGCTTCGTATGCCTGATCTGGGTTTTTCGAACGGAATAGACCATTCGTATCTTTAAACAAACTTTGGTTGTCTGGACGCACAAGCTTAATACGATCAACGACGGCCAATTCTTCAGCTGGAGCGCCTTGAGGAATCACCGAAATCGTACCGTCAGTACCAATTTCTACTTTACTGATTGGGATGAGCAGCGTGATTGGCGCATCGTTTTCACCTAGCACCAAATGGCCACTTGCATTGGTTAGCAAACCGTTTTGGTCAACCTTAAGGTTACCGTTACGCGTTAAACCTTCGCGGCCGGTGTTATCCATAACTGAAATCCAGCCATCACCTTGAACGGTAACATCGAGATCTCGGCCAGTGGTAACCACACTACCTTGCGCAAAATTATGACCAGGACGCTCTGTCATGCTGAAAACACGAGTAGGCATGCCTTCACCATACGCTTGCATTGAACGTGCTTGTGCTAAATCAGCACGGAAACCCGTTGTACTTACGTTGGCAAGGTTGTTTGCACGTAGCTGCAAAGCCTGCATATTTTGCTTTGCGCCACTCATGGCAAGAAACAGTGCGCGATCCATAATTTTGCTCCAAAAAATCATCTTCTAGAGCTTATAAAGCAAACACTGTGCCAATATTTTTAACTGTTATTTATCAATAATTTAAATAGAAAATGAACAAAGAGGGGTGATCATTAAAGGATCATTCAGGAAGAATTGTTGCCAGTGGCATTACCGTGCGGCAATAGGGGCGGCAAATAAGAAGACAAACAACAATACCCAATTCAATAACATTGAATTGGGTATTCGCAGATGATTCAAACGCTCGAAACGATTAACGAATCTGAAGAATATTCTGTTGCAGTTGGTTGTGCACTTCTAGAGAACGCGAGTTCGCTTGGAAGTTACGTTGAGCAGAAATCAAATCAACCAGTTCTTGAGTCATATCGATGTTCGACTGCTCTAGTGAGCCGTTGTTGATACTACCAAATGAACCTTTGTTCGATTCACCCCAGATTTTAGAACCTGAGTCATTAGTAGAATCCCACTGAGTGCCGCCTTTCTTATCTAGGCCTTGCTCATTGGGTACACGAACCAAGCCTACACGGCCAAGCATCACGTTTTCACCATTTGAGTAAGTACCTAGAACACTGCCGTACTCATCGAAATCGATTTTTGTTAAGAAACCTGTTGTCGCGCCATCTTCATCAAACTTAGTCAATTCAAACGGAGCGGCAAACTGAGTTGAAGAATCTAGACCAAACTTAAGCACTTGAGTTGGATCAGCACCGTTCAAGTCAATAGGGTTCGCACCAGTACCCAGTGGTTCCGAGTTAATCGGCTGACCATTGTTCAGGCTCGCCAACGTACCGTCATTGTTGAACTTCATTGTGTGACCAACATGGCCTTGTGCATTCGTCGCATCACCACCAGTAATGTTGACCGGCTTTTCACCGTTCTCATCTGACATGGTGTAGTATGTCTGCCAAGTGTTTGGTTGAGTCTGATCTTTGAGGTAGTAAGTCGTTAACTTGTAAGACTGACCCATAGAATCGTATACCGTCGAAGACGTTGCACGGTTATAGGTATCAGCATCTTGGTAGTTAAATGCAGCCGGGTCTTTAAGATCACCGTTTGCAGGAAGGTTAACTCCTACTTCAATGTTTTCTGTCTGTTTTGGCTTACCAAACTCAGCAGGAATGTCGAGTGGCTTTGGCGCGTAAGAAAGAACTTCACCCGAGTTTGGATCAACATCGTAACCTAAAAGAAACTCATCGTTAGCGGTAACCATGTAGTTGTCTTTGTTTAGGTGAAATGCACCATTACGCGTTAATTCGTTAATCTCTGGCACCATGCGGTCTTTCGATACTGCAAAGAAACCTGTACCACTTACACGTAAGTCCATTGGGTTGTTCGTATAAATACTTGAACCTTCGTGGAACTGTTGCGCCACTTGGCTAGCTTGCGCACCGCCACCAGCAGTCGTTTTTGCGTTAGTGAACAACGAGCTTGAGTAAACATCACCAAACTCAGCACGAGACTCTTTAAAGCCAAATGTGTTTGCGTTCGCAATGTTGTTACTGGTTGTATTCAGGTCTAATTGTGCAGCGGATAAGCCGCTTAAAGCTACATATGACATTCCATTATTCTCCTAATCTATCTAGCTAGCATAGTCACTCAATAAAGAGCTACGCTTTACCAACTTCTAGTACTTCAGCAAGTCGTACTGGCGATGTGAAACCAGCCAGATTGAGTAGTACGTTGCCATCGCCCTTACCAAGAAGCACACTGTTCACGTTCGCATAACTGGAAACTTGGAACTCTGTGTTCTCGCCATCCAGCAAACCCGACGCTTTCACGTTGTATTTACCGGCCGGCAATGGGTTACCGTCTTCGTCTTTTCCGTCCCATTCAACACGTGTATCACCAGATGGTTTAGAGCCGATATCAAATGTGCGAACCAATTGGCCAACTTCGTTCTCAACACGGACCATTACATTGTCCATTGCCTGAGGAAGCTTAACCATTGCCGCCATACCGCCATCACCGGGTTTTACACCTGCCGCACCAGGAACCAATACATCACGCCCAACTAAAGAGGAGGCCTGAAGAGCTTGGTTAGAGGTCATTGATGAATTCAAGCTTTCAAACTGTGTATTCATTTTGCCAATGCCATCTACGGTCGCAAATGAAGCCATTTGCGCAATCATCTGGTCATTGCTAACCGGCTTGAAAGGGTCTTGTTGTGCTAGTTGCTTAGTCAACAAAGATAAGAAGTCTTCTTGTTTAAGATCCTGCTTACCTGTTGTTTCGTCGGGCTTTTTAGCGCCATCTTGAAGACTCTTCAGCTGGTCAACATAGGACAAGCCGCTTTGACCAACATTGTTGTTGATTCCAGCCATGTGCTACCTCCTTATCCTTATTGACCCATCTGCAGCGTACGCAGCAGCATTTGTTTACTCGAGTCAGCAACCTGTACGTTTGTTTGGTACGCACGTGATGCCGAAATCATGTTTGCCATCTCTTCCATAACGTTGACATTAGGCTTGTAGATATAGCCTTCGTTGTTCGCTAATGGGTGATCCGGGTTGTACTCCGCGCTTAGCGGCTTATCGCTTTCCACAATACCTAATACTTTCACAGGCACAGTGTGACCACTGTTGCGTGCTTTATTTAACTCAGCGCCGAACACTGCGTGACGAGCCTTGTAAGTTTCTTCAGCAGAACTACTTACACTGTCCGCGTTCGCAAGGTTGCTCGAGGTCGTATTTAGACGAACAGATTCAGCACTCATCGCAGAACCAGTCACATTGAATACATTGAATAAACTCATCTAATTATTCCCCTTTAATCGCTTTAGTTAAATTCTTGAACTTACTTCCTAAGAAGTCGAGAGAGGCTTGATGCCTAATTTGGTTTTGCATGAAAAGGTTTCTTTCCAAATCCAAATCAACCGTGTTGCCATCTCCTGTATCAGGTTGGGTAGGAATGCGATACTTCGTTTCCCCGTTCACCGTTGTTGAGGCAGAAATGTGCCGACCATCTGTACGGCTAAGACCAATGCTTGCCCCAGAACTTGCCGCTTGCAGTGATTTCTTAAAGTCTAATCCCTTTGCTTTATACCCAGGCGTGTTTGCTTGCGCGATATTGGTGGAAAGCACCTCAGCGTTACGTTCACGTACACCAACTGTGTGCTGGTGAATGCCCAAAGCATTGTCAAAAGAAATAGCCATGTAAACCTCAACTCAAGAACTGACTGTTATGAAATAACCAAAGCAATATATATACCAACTTTTGAAACAAGGCGGTCTATCAATGCTTTTACAGGTTACTCGTGGGTAAACTTGCAATAAACAAGCCAAAAAATAGAGTAAATTGGAATGTCACTCTGACTTAAAGATATAGCTTAAGCAGGAAAAAGAAAAACCAGCACTTGGCTGGGTTTTAAATTTAGACGGTAACCTTACACCTAATATCGGTGCCGCTCGTTACTTTAATTTGTAGATGATGCCTGGATTACAGCGAACCATTTCAAAACGATCGGTTAAGCCTGTTAACGATTCAGACGCGCCCAATAGTAAGTACCCACCAGGGTTCAGGCTATTTGCCATCTGGTTAAGTACCTTTGACTTCATATCAGGCGAGAAGTAAATCAGCACGTTACGACAGAAAATAATGTCGAACTTGCCTAACAATGCATAGCTGTCCATCAGGTTCTGAGGGCGGAAGTTCACCATGCGCTTGACGTTATCTTTCACTTTCATACGGCCATCGCCCGCATCTTCAAAGAAAGTACGACGGCGCTCTGGAGAAAGTCCACGTCCCAATGCAAGGTTGTCGTAAGCGCCAGTGCGGCACATATCCAACATACTTGCTGAGATGTCAGTTGCGGTAATCGATACATTTGGCAGCATACCTGGCTTACGAGCTTGAGTTTCAAGAATCGTCATTGCCATTGAGTATGCTTCTTGGCCTGAAGAGCTTGCCGCAGACCAAATCTTAATAGGACGTTTATTTGCCGCTATTTCCGGTAGAAGCTTATCCGCAAGCACAGCAAACGGGTAAGTATCACGGAACCAAAGTGTCTCGTTCGTCGTCATGGCATCGACAGCAGCCACACGCAGCTCACGGTTTCGACCTGTTACTACATCTCTCAACAAATCAGACAAAGAAGCTAACTTAAACTTCGTTACTAATGGGCTTAGACGACTGCGCACTAAATACTGCTTGCTGTCACCTAATACAATGCCACATTGAGATTCTAAGAAACGGCTGAAATCGCGATACTCTTGATCACTTATTGTTATAGCAGTCATTAATGTCTCTTTTAGTTAGTTAACGCAGCTTTTACAGCTGCACCAAGCTCATCTGGGTTGAATTTAGCGATGAAGGAGTTAGCTCCAACACGCTCAACCATGGCTTGGTTAAATACACCACTCAACGATGAGTGTAAAATTACGTATAAATCTTTAAGTTCGGCGTGACGACGAATCTCAGCAGTCAGCGTGTATCCATCCATTTCTGGCATTTCGATATCAGAAATCACCAATGAAATCTGATCGTAAATACTGCCTTCTGATGACATCTGCATCAGCTTCTCATAGGCTTCTTTACCATCCTTCACTGAAATAACTTCAAAACCAATCGACTCAATCGCACGCTGAACCTGCTTACGAGCAACGGTTGAATCATCAGCAATCAAGATACGACGAACCAATTCTTTACCTTGTTCTACTTCTGCGATTTCTTCAGCAATTTTACTGTCCATTGTTTCATTAACAGGTGAAATCTCCGCTAGAATTTTTTCTACGTCAAGAATTTCTACCAGCTCATTATCAATGTTGGTGACTGCAGTCAGGTAGTGGGCTTTGCCTGCACCATCTGGCGGTGGAAGAATCGACTCCCAGTGCATATTAATAATGCGTTCTACTGAACTTACCAAGAAACCTTGAATGGTTCGGTTAAACTCAGAGATAACCACAAAACACTTTTCAACATCCGTTGTAGGACGGCCACCAATCGCTAAGCTCAAGTCGATCACAGAGATCGTTTGGCCACGAATGTGTGCTACACCTTTGACCAGTGGGTTCAAGTTTGGCATTTTTGTCAGCTTAGGGCACTGAAGTACTTCTTTTACTTTAAAAACGTTAATGCCGTAACGCTGACGCCCCATTAGGCGAAAGGTTAGTAATTCTAATCGGTTTTGACCGACGAGTTGCGTACGCTGATTCACTGAATCAAGAATACCCGTCATGAGCTCATCTCCATATCAAACTTTTTTGGATAAAAAGTGTTAGTCTACTGCAGGCTACGAACCACTAGAGAAACGGAATGATATATCATAAAACAAATCTGCCGCTTTTTTCCATAGCAATGTGTAGAGCTACTTTTAAAACTGTCGCTAAGTTTATCGGCATTTTATCAATATTGTTTAGTTTTTTTGTACAAGCTGCGACCCCAGAGCAAATTGAGATGATTCAGTCTGCGGCGGAACAACACATCCTAGAGACAGTTGAGCAGCCGCAAGGTGGCGAACTCTTTGTTAATTCAGCAAATGTTGACTCAAGAATCAAAGCGACAGACTGCCCAGTGCCTTTAGAGACCAGTGCTTCAACCACCACCAATACCCGCAGTAGCATTACGGTTTTAGTGCAATGTGTTCCTGATGAGTGGCGAGTTTATGTACCCGTGCGCCTTTCGATGTCGGTGCCCCTTGTCACCACCACTCGCTCACTCGCGAGAGGCGAAATCGTCGGTCAATACGATGTCACCACCGCTATGATTTCTCTTAACAAGTTTCGTCGCCAAGGTTTCACAGCGCCACAACAAGTCATCGGCGCTAAGGTGAAAAAGAACCTAAGGCCGGGTGATGTTGTAGAAAGGGGTGATATCTGTGTCGTATGCCGAAACGAGAAGGTTATCATACAGGCAGTAAAAGGTGGCATGACCATTACCACCAAAGGAACTGCGCTTACCGATGGCTCGATGGGCGATCAAGTAAGAGTGAAAAATGATAAATCACAGCGTATAATTGAAGGAATTGTTACCAGCATGTCTGAAGTCACGGTTTACTTTTAACTCTTTACTTCTAAATTGACGGTATCGTTAGCGATTTCAGCCTCAACTCTAACGCCAAATATAGCGGCTGCGGTGTTTGGTCCCTTTTCGACTATTGAGCTAAAAATTGCTAAAGTATTCGAACCCTTGGTCGATATTGACTGTACAGGTTCCCATTTTTGAAGAAAAAGGCTTAACTATGGCAGGCATTGATAATATTCGTTCAGGGCAAACCCTAACGACCACTAACCGATCAGCAGTACGCTCTGATTCTAGTTCTGAGGCATCACGCTCTGATGTATCAACTAAATCGCCAGCAAGCAAAGATGCGGTTTCACTGAGCCAACAAGGCAAAGCGATTGGTCAGCTCCACCAAGATATGGCAGCACAGCCAAGCTTTGATTCTGTGAAAGTAGCAGCGATCAAAGAAGCAATTGCGAACGGTTCATACACTGTCGATCCAGAAAAACTGGCAGACAACATGATCAAGTTCGAAGATGAATTAAAAGGTCTTTAAGCCAGCACTCACTTTTAATTGAAGTGATTATCTTAAAGCACACGAGGTTATGAATAGGTTTACGTTATGGCGGCACTAGCAGATTTAGTTAATTTTCAACTTCAAAATGCCAAAGCCTTATCTGAATTATTAAGTTCAGAGAAAACCGCTATTACGAGCCGACAATCAAACGATATTGAGCGAATCGCCAAAGAAAAAGTGGTCCTAGTTGAACAACTAAGATCAACCGATCAGCGAATCGCAGCCCATACCAATATCTCAGAACTGACCGAGAACCCTGAACTTGCTCAGTTAGTCAGCAAGATCCAGTCCATAGTGCACGATTGCCAGCAAGCGAACCTTGTGAATGGCGAAGCCTTGAATCGAGCGCACCTTAGCTTCAAAAAACTCAGCAATATGATGCAGCAAAGTCACGGAAAAATTGGCATGACCTACAATGCCGGTGGTCAAACGCATACTATCTCTACGCTGGGAACCAACGTAAAAGCCTAGTTAAGTTAACTCTTCCTCTTCAGTAATACCCCTTGTTAACCGTTTATCTGTATCTCAGACTATTCCTGTCGTTATCTTTTATTAAAACACCTAATCAGCCTTTGAACGCCCTGACAAAATCGATAAACAAAAAAGCGACAAGTATTTTCATACTTGCCGCTTTTACATTCATATTAGTTATTGGTTGCCGATACGCCATCTGGAAAACGAAAGCAGCCAATATAACTGGATAGTCCTATCGCTAGACGCCCCTTGGGCTAGAACAGCGTTTGTTGTCTCTTTTCAGGTACAGGTTGAACTTCACCGTAATTACGTAACTGTTCCATCTTACGGATATCAAGCTGAAGCTCAGTAACATAGCTATCGCCCACAGGGTAGCTGCGTACAACTTCTGCACCGCGGATTACGCCATCAACCGCACCAGAAGTACGTTCCGTACCAAGGCGTTGATCTTCAAGCTCTGCCCGACCACTCACTCGCATACCGTAAACTTGTTCTGCAAGTTCACGATAGGCGTCGATCTTAGAAGCTCTCATCGCACGGATACGTCTTTCTTCATCGTTACGTCCTTTCTGCTCACTGATACTCGCGTAGCCAACGGCAACTAAGTAGTCGTCTGGCCTCATGTTTTGCAGTGGCTGACAGCCAACAAGCAGTAAAGCGGCAACAACAAATATTAACTTCTTCATCTCGAACTCCTAAGGGCGAAGAATAACAGTATAAGGCTGGCTGATCGTTGGGTCAGAACGAATGATAACGCCATCTTGAGTTCGAATACTGTTTAGAGTATCTAGGTCACGACCAATACGGTCTGCAGGCAAGAAGCCTTGTGCCGTCGCCACGACAATGCGAGTTTGCATGCCAACAACACGAGCATTGACTAACACACCACCTTCTTGGCGAAGCATAGTGCCTGTCAGTACGTACTGTACGTCTTGTTCTTGAGCTAAGTCTTTCCAATCGCGGCTTAACGCAAAGTCACCTTGATGAGTCACTTGAATAGAACCTGTTGTTTTGAAATCAACAACCTTGAAGCCACGACGCTGAAACTGATGAATGAAACCTTCTGATACCGAGTTGCCTAGCCAGTTCGTTGTGTCCATGTGCTGCAGGTCCACAAACGAAGTAATTGCTATTGGCGTTCTCGCTGAAATACTTGTATTCGAAATGATCAAATCTTCAGTCATACTTTCCACAAAAAAATCCATGGTATGACGAGGGCTGTCCATCAACATAAACTGACTGCCTGAATATTCAGACTTGCCGTTATAGATCGGCGAATAAGCGCATGATGTCAGTAACATGACACTCATTACTACGAGCCATTTTTTCATTCTCTAATCTCCAGATAGTTTTAGTGCCACCTGTTCCAATATGTTCTCACCATTATTCTTTTCAATGGATTACAATGTTGGAACAGTCTTTGCTTTTCATTAATGGTTCAGATTAAGAAAAACGCACTTAAGTCAGCTTCAAGCTTATAGTTATTTGTTAAGCAATATTTATACCCAACTGGTAACGAATAGATGAAAAAAATAATTTCTTACTTATTTTCAATAAGTTCACTGATAACCATAAGCTTCAGTGCTCATGCCTCTTGGTATGAGGTTACCGGTACCGCAGCCATCGTATCGTCAGAGGAAACGGCAAGGGTCCATGCTCTGGAAGACGCGGTATATAAAGCGATCCAGTTCTCAGGAGCCGACATTGGTAGCATTGCCAACCTCACGCCCTACCTCGACGCAAACAAAAAAGAGTTTCAATTTACCAATCATGAAGTGCGCTACATCTTGGTAGAAAAAGAGAAAAAACGCAGTGGCAATATAATGATCACCGCAAGGATCGATATCTATCCTTCGGCAAATGCTTGCCATGAGAGCCAATATAAGAAGACATTTTTGGTCGGCAACATCGATGTGACTTCCCCACAGCAAGCTGTAATGGGCAGAATCTATAACATCGGTGATGATTTTGGTCATGTCGTGGACCGACAGCTGGCGCAAGAGTCTCGCAGCTTTGTTTCCGTTGGCACGACCAATTACGACATCGACAAACGTCGACCTGAAGTGATCAAGATGATCGCCCAAGACACTGGCGCACAATACATCATTGGTGGCGACATTACCGATTTAACCGCGACCATCGAATCCAAGCTTTTGAAAGACGACATCATCAATCGTCAGTTTGCGTTAGAGATGCAAGTCTTCGATGGTAAAACAGGACATCAGGTTTACAACCGTAGCTATCGTGAAGTGGCAAAGTGGCCATTTGCTAAGACCAGTGAAGTGGACACCCGCAGTGCTCGTTTCTGGGCATCAACCTATGGCAGTATGATGCTGCGTGTTAGCCGCAATATTATGTTGGACTTGGAATCTGAAGTGTCATGTAAGATCACGCTTCCAGAGGTGGCAGCGGTATTTGGTAACACTGTGACCATTGATTTAGGTCGAATGCATGGTGTTCAACAAGGTGACAAACTGCAACTGTGGCACACAGGTTCGTTTATCGACCAACGCGGCTTGCCACGTAATAAGGTATCTCAAAGCGATATCACACTGACCGTTTCTCGCGTTTATGAAAACGAAGCAGAACTGACGATCGACCAACCAAGCCTTGCTGGAAGCATTCAAATTGGTGATGTGATGCAGAAAATCATGTAGTTAGCGACACGCCCGCCTCACAGTTTCTAATAAAGCCTTAGCACTTTTGTTAAGGCTTTATTTTTTTTCATGGGTATTAGTTTCGGTTTTGCAGTATTTGGCGTAATCTTATTAATAACATAATCATCACTTAGCAAACTATGAGTCAGAATAATCTAATTGGTGCTACCGGTTACCGCTTTATCTCGAAAGGTAAAACCGCTTTTAAGATCCACATTCATACTCCCGAAGATACGGTGTTGCATCGGTCGGTCGGTTTTGTTCGTATGGGTGAAGACAAAGCACTGAAGAAAACCATTAAATTAAGAGATGAACTGGGCAGACAGCTATGGGGCAAATTTTGGCCCAAAGTCCTCAAAGAGCCCTACCTGATGACGCGCCTGCCTCATAGTCTAGAACCCAAAATTGTATTCAAACCAAATCCAACTCAGAGTGATCCTGAACACCGCGACGAATGCTACATCGCTAAGTGGCGTGTATTCTCAGAAAACGGCGACTACAAATACAAAACTAAGGTGTGCTCCATTAGAAAGCACGGCCGACTTGCAGCTTATAGCCAAACCAAACGTGCGCTGCTTGATGCTCACAAAGACGTAATTGATCTACTTATATTTATGGGACGATTGAACAGCATCGACTTAAAATAGGCTTAAATCCGATTAAGCTGACCGCCCATATTTTTCAGATACAAAAACAGCCGCACATTGCGGCTGTTTTTAATTTATGACGATCCATCGTGGCAATTTAGAGTATTGCTACATACAAAATCGATTACCTAGTTTCGGCATATCTCAGCCAGTGTCGCCAATCGGCGCTTAGACTCTTTCACATAAGGGTTGGCTTGATCCCATGCGTAACCCGCCAGAATTGAGCACACCATCTGCTTAATCTTTGGATTTGGATCTTGATAGAAAATCACATCCTGCAAAGTACCTGAGTACCACCCCTCAACATACGTTCTAAAGGTGTTTACACCAACCATCAAAGGAGCGGCATAATCGCGTTCCCAATCTACCTTCTCACCGTTAAGTTGCTTTTCGACACACTCAACCGCAAACTGTGCCGACTTCATCGCAATCGTCACGCCTGACGAGAACACCGGGTCAAGGAACTCGCCGGCATTGCCAAGCAACGCGTACTTATCCGTCGCCAAATGTTTTACATTGGCAGAATAGCCACCAATTTCACCCGCAGGGTTTGGATACTCGGCGCTTGCCAGTATCTCAGCCAAGCCCGGCTCTTCCGCTGCCAGCTGTTTAATTGCAGCAATCTTGTCTTCTGGATAGGACTCAAAGAACTTAGGCTCTCCTACCACACCAAACGAAGAGACACCGTTACTAAACGGGATCAACCAATACCAAACATCAGGGTTGGTTGGATGCACAGAGATAAGAATTTTATTTCGGTCATATTCAAGATCGGTATCCACCTCTGCAATATGCTCGTTAATGTGCGTAAAAATAGCTTTGCGTGGAGGAAGCGATGACGGCTCTTCCAAGTTAAGCATTTTTGGTAGCACTCGACCAAAACCACTGCCATCCAGAACGTATTGAGCTTCTATCTGATAATGCTCTCCACCCAGCACTTGTACATCTAAAATGGTGCTGTCGTCGGTGAAATTAATGCCCATTAACTCATGTTGGTAATCAATGCAGACACCCTGCGCCTCAGCCGTATCTGCCAAAACCTTATCAAAGGCACCTCGCTGAACCTGAAACGTGGTTCCAGGGCCAGAAGAGAACTTGTCTTCAAAATTGAACGCCGTATAAACACCATTTTTGCGAAAGGCAGCGCCATCTTTGTATTGGAAGTTAGCGTTGATCACTGCGTCAGTCATCCCAGCCTGTTCAATCATTTCCATACAAGCTGGTAATAGGCTTTCACCAATAGAAAAGCGAGGGAATACGCTCTTTTCAATCACTCGAACATCGATGCCTTTTTTATGAAGTAAAGACGCAGCAATAGACCCTGATGGCCCAGCTCCGATGATCACCACTTGAGTTGATAGTTTTTTCATTATTTAAGCCATGTTTGTTATTTTTATTGCGCGCCAGCTTTCAATTCTAGAAGCGTGTGACCAAGACCGATATCGTCGGTACGCGTTACCACTTCAAAGCCCGCTTCTTCAACAATCTCTAAGAAATCTTCACTGCGGTAAAAACGACTGTTGCCATTGGCCAAGCAGGTAAAGTAGAGAGACGTCGCGTTTAAGCTATAAGAAGCCGCATCGTATTTCTGTGAATCCCAAAACAGTTCAAGGATATAGACAGTCGCATCTTCTGACATATGAGAGCGAACGCGCTTTAATATGCTCAGAATCTCCATTGGCGAGAAACAATCAAGGAACTGACTCATCCACCAAACATCCGCGCCCGTTGGCAGAGTTTGCTGTTTATCGAGCATATTCGCTGGGAATGGCGTGACTCGCTCTTGATGACCATGCTTTGCCGCGTTTGCCATTGCCATTTCTAGCTGCTGTGGCAAATCAACAATCGTCACCTCAACGTCCGCATCATGGTTGCAGCATTGCATCGCCCACTTACCCGTGTTGCCGCCGATATCCACCAGCGACTTAGGTTTCTTGCTGAAGACTTTTTCAAGTAACACAGGGAACGAGCGATCCGAATAGAAGTGATCAAACTTGAACCAACTCTCTTTTGCTTTTTCTGGCAATTGAGACAAGCCTTGGTAAATGGTTTCCCAATCACCCAACTCTTTCAAGCCTGCAGGTGTGCCTTCTTCAATCGCTTCTGTTAGATGCATCATCGCGGCATAACAAACATCGGCTGTGAAATCCATGTTTGCGTTAGTCATACCATCATGCAGAAGGTAGAAACCAAGGTTAGCCATTTTGTAGTTAGGCTTTTCCCAAGTCACAATATGAGCACTTAACGCCATATCGAGCAGGACTTTCACGCCGTACTCAGAGACACCGGTCGATTCAGAGATAGACTCTGCTGGTAAACCCTCGTTGCCCGCGTCATCTAACGCTTTCAAAATGCCTAAATCACGAAGTGTACGAGCAGTATGAAAAACAATCGGAGCGAAAGACAATTTCTGCGCTTCTGTTTTTGCTTCTAATGCGTTGAATGGATCTAATTTATATTCCGACACGAAAAACCTAACTTTAAATAATAGAGAGTTACTCAGCTGCCATTTGCGCAAGCTTACGTTTAATATCAACGTTTAAGTTATTAACCCAACGGTTGTAATTACGGTGTATTTCACCATCGTCGTACTTCAAATTCTCTGATTCAACGTAAAGAATAGAGTAAAACTTATCACTATAAGGAATTTCAACCACAGCGTGGTGCGAACGAACATACAATTCAGCGCGGATCAAACCAGGCTTTATTTCTGAAACCAACCAGCCTCGATTTTCAGCAGATTCAGAAATAGCTGATTTAACCTGTTTACTTTGAAGATTCAGTGCAACTGGAGTATCCTCAACATTCATTACAGGTTGGACGCGTCCACATCCTGCAAGAACGAATATGAATAACATTGAAACTGCTATTTTTAGTAATTTCATTTAAATTCCTTATCTGTGTTTATTTATAAGCGCGCATAGTATTTAGTTAAACTCAAAGCAAATCAATACTCTATGTCAAATCAATCCCAATTAATGTCGTTTAATATTGAGAAATGGTCTGCAAATTCGGCTGGTCTCAATTCTGTTGCCCAATGGCAAGCGTGGAGCACTAATTTAGATTGGCCACAAGATGGCTCAACTGAATTTAAAGCGATCCCACCGATGATGCGCCGCCGAATGAGCCTACAAAGTAAATTGGCCGTTCAAACTGCATTGACACTCTTAAAAGACAACTCGATTGATTATCTGGTTTTTGCCAGTCGACATGGTGAACTGCACCGAACCGCAACCTTGATTCAGTCGATATTAGAAGGTGACGATGCCTCACCAATGGCGTTCTCGCAGTCGGTACATAATACCGCAGCTGGTCTAACCACCATTGCCGCCAAAGCACCGATTCCACTGACTTCAATAGCCGCAGGGCAAGATACTTTCCATAACGCTCTGATCGAAGCTTATCTTTACCTTCATCAATATCCGTCGCATCGAGTGTTAGTTATCGATTTCGACCAACCTCTGCCCGAGCTCTACCAAGAGTACGAAACACAGAACTTTGCTGATTATGCGCTGGGCTTAGTGCTCACCGCTGGCAGTGAATACTCTATTACTAGGACAGTAGAGACCAACCAAGCACCTTCCGTGTTACCACAAGGGTTACAAACGCTCCAACATATCTTATTGGGCGCAAATAAGTGGGCTATTGCTGGCAAGCACCAAACTTGGTCTTGGGTAAATAACACCGAGACAGGTCCACAATCATGAGCAAAATCGACCAATATTGGCGAGTATTCGCGACAGGGCTGTGCTTTACCATCTTTGGTCTAGGTGGCTTAGTATTAAGCTTCTTAATCTTACCCACTATCGCGCTAACGACTTCCAACACCATTAAAAGAGAGCTTAAAGCACAGCGATTGATTCGTTTCTCATTCAACGCCTTTTGCCAAATCATGAAGTTCACCGGAGCAATCGATTACCGAATTGATGGTGCAGAACTACTGCGTAACGACCGTAACTGCATTATCGTCGCCAACCACCCAAGTTTGATTGACTATGTGCTGATCGCCTCTCAACTTCCTCAATGTGATTGCCTCGTCAAAGCGGCCATTTGGGAAAACCCTTTTATGAAAAGGATTGTCAAAGCGGCAGGTTATATACCGAACCAAGCCCCTGACGATCTTTTAGAGCGCTGTGAAGAACGCTTCTCACGTGGCAATGTCATGCTGATTTTTCCCGAAGGAACTCGCACAACGCCAGGAATTGAACCATCCTTACAGCGTGGGGCGGCACAAATCGCGACTCGAACACAAACCGATTTACGCGTGATTCATATTACGGTTTCTCCGACATTCTTAACGAAAGAGAAAAAATGGTATCAAGTTCCTGCGTCGAAGCCCTTTTTTCATGTCGCGGTGAAAGGTAAAATAGAAGTCGAACCATTTATTGAAGGCTCAAATAATTTAACTTCGGCAGCAAGGCGCCTTAATCATCATCTTGCACAAACAATTTTCCCTTCCGAAGAAAACATTTAGCGTATCAATAACATAACAGGCGATATCGGCATTTCGAAAATACCTCATATAATGTAGAATCGCCCCCTTAAAGCAGCATTCAGATAAAGCATTAAGTAGGCCAAAGTGGAAACATTACACAACGAACTGAAACAACTGATCATCGACGCATTGAACCTTGAAGACATGAGCATTGATGAGATTGAAACGGAAGCTCCACTATTTGGTGATGGACTTGGACTAGACTCTATCGATGCCCTTGAGCTTGGCCTTGCTATCAAGAAAAAGTACAACATTGTTATCGATGCAGATGATTCAAACACTCGACAGCACTTTGCGTCAGTTGAAAATCTAGCGAACTACATCTCTTCTCAAACGAATAACTAGACAGATCTTTATGACACAAGCTAACCAACAAGAAGTATACAACCAGGTTAAAGATGCGCTTATTGAGCTGTTCGAGCTTGACGCTGAAGATATCACCCCTGAAGCTCATCTCTATCTTGATCTAGACCTAGACAGCATTGATGCCGTTGATTTGGTCGTTCACCTACAGAACGTCACAGGTAAGAAGATAAAACCTGAAGAGTTCAAAGCAGTGCGCACCGTTAATGACGTTGTCGAATCTGTGGTTGAACTATTGAAGGACGCCTAATGCGTCCTCTGCTGACTTTACTGTCGGCAATTATACTTTTCACTTATCCAATAGCGGTTTACTTTGGACTCAACAAGTTTGGCTTACAAACCGTTGGTATTGCCTTAGCCGCTATCTTTGCTGTACGCATTTTCACCGGCGGTCAGGCTAAAATCAAAGAGCTAAAACACCTAGCTTGGATCAGTGGAAGTGCCGGTATTGTTCTGCTGGCTTTAGGCTTAGCCTTTAAGCAACACGGCTGGCTAACCTATTATCCCGTTATCGTTAATGTTTGTATGCTGGTTGTATTCGCTTCGAGCCTATGGCAACCACAAACGATTATCGAACGTCTTGCTCGCCTTCAAGAGCCTGAACTTCCGCAAAGTGGCGTTGATTACACACGAAAAGTCACCAAAGTGTGGTGCTTGTTCTTTGTTATCAATGGCTCTATTGCCCTTTACACCTGCTTCCAACCGCTAGAAGTATGGACCCTATACAATGGCTTACTCAGCTATCTGTTTGCAGGGTTACTCTTTGCAGGAGAGTGGGTAGTAAGACAGCGCATTCGTCAGAGTTAAATTGTTATGACCCAAACCGTATCTTACACCTCGTTGTCTGAGCTTCTTAGCCAGGACAGAGCCCCTGAATCTATTGTCTGCTTTGACGACAATAGCGAGATTACGTGGCAAACATTTAACGACGACTTATCTCAACTCGTACAATTTTTGTCTTTATCCCCTTTTCAACGAATCGCGATTTGTACCCAAGACAGCTACCTATTTGCGGTGGCCTTTTTGGCATGTACAGCAGCCAACAAACACATCATCTTACCGGGCAACTACCAGCCATGTGCGCTTGCTGAGTTAAGTAAGCAGTTTGATTGCCTGCTAGTTGATAACTCGATTGGCGAAGTTGAGGTGAATGACGTTCGTAATATCCAAACCTTATTGGATTCAAACACTGAAGCACAAAAACCTCTAACCGAGAATCTTACGACCATTGATTTGGCAACAGTCCCATTAACTCTGTTCACTTCAGGTTCAAGTGGCACGCCAAAAGCGATAGATAAAACGTTAGAGCACCTCGATATTGAGACCGCTCAGTTACACAAGAACTGGGGTGAGTTACTCAAGGGAAACCAAATCCAAAGCACAGTTTCTCATCAACATATCTATGGTTTGCTGTTTAGAATCTTATGGCCACTATGCTCTGGTGTTCCATTTGCTCGACACAACCTTGAATACCCAGAACAGATCTTATCTCACGCAAATCAAAACTGTGTACTAATCAGCAGCCCAGCGCTACTTAAACGATTAAAGCATGAGACCAACAAGGTACAACTTGCAGGAATCTTCTCTTCGGGTGGTCCATTGCCTACCGAGTCGGCTCACCAGTCACGAGATCTGCTTGGTCATTTACCGATTGAAGTCTTTGGTAGCACAGAAACCGGTGGCATCGCATTTCGTCAGCAAGAGAGCGCTCAAACGCCTTGGCAGCTTTTTGCCTGTATTGAGGCTAGTCTCAACAGTGAGAATTGCATTAAGTTATTGTCGCCGTACATCGATAAGAATAACTGGTATCAAACCTCTGATGAGTGCGAGATGGTCTCGGAGAATCAATTCATATTGAAGGGCCGAACGGACCGAGTGATCAAGATAGAAGAAAAGCGAGTATCACTGGTTGAAGTGGAAAAGCGACTGGAGCAACTGCCTTGGATAAGTGAGTGCGTGGTTATTCCATTTGAGGAGCCTGAGCGATTAATATTAGCCTCTGTTTTGGTATTATCAGATGAAGGCCAAGCCGCTCTATCGACCATGAGCAAAGGTAAATTCTGGTTGATGCTGCGTACAGAACTCAGAAAGTGGTTAGAGCCAATCGCAATCCCGAGAAAATACCGTGTTGTCGATGAGATCCCCCTCAACAGCCAAGGTAAGCGATTAACATCTCACATAGAACAGCTAATAAAATCATAGAAACCGCTGATCGTATTTTACACTGAGATTATCTTTTTATATTTTTGTCAAAGAACCAATATTTGCCCAAGGATTCTAAGCACGCCCTATGGATAAAAGAAAACCAAACATCATTGCTGTAGACACGGTAGAAAATGAATCGACCCTGACACTTCATGTTAGCGGAGATATCACCGACTTTAATGGGCACTTCAAGAGCTTCCCTATTCTACCTGGCGTCACGCAAATTGATTGGGCACTTCACTACGCAGTCCAAGAGTTAGGCGTTCCTGGTTTCTTTAAAGGAATGGAAGTCATTAAGTTCCAAGAGCCTATCCTGCCTGACGCTACAATCCAGCTATCACTCAAATGGGATGCTGACAAAGACAAGCTGAGCTTTAGTTACACATCAAACAACGGTGAACAGACCCACTCTTCAGGCAAAATGAAGCTGGGAGAAAAAAGTGAATAGCACTCCCGTCGAGGCTACTTCTCAACACCACACAAAAGAAAGCAGCTACAAGGCTTGCTTCCTTATCCCGTGCTTTAACCATGGCGCAACCATGCCGGCTGTGGTGTCGTCACTTCATCATTTTGAGTTACCGATCATCATCGTTGACGATGGCAGTGAACTCACAACAAAACAGTTTCTGTCTCCCCTAGCAGAGAATTCAAACGTAACCTTGGTGACGCTTGAACAGAACCAAGGTAAAGGCGGCGCAGTAAAAGCCGGAATCAAAAAAGCGCAGCAACTAGGCTTTAGCCACGCTATTCAGATAGATGCTGATGGGCAACACGACCTGGAAGCCTTGCCAACATTGATTGAGGCCTCACAAGCTAAGCCACAACGTCTGATATCAGGCCAGCCTATCTACGACGACAGCGTACCCAAAGCAAGGCTCTATGGGCGCTACGCGACACATATCTGGGTATGGATAGAAACCCTTTCTTTATCAATTAAAGACAGCATGTGTGGCTTTAGAGCGTATCCTATCAACCAAACTCAAACTGTGTTGAATAAGTACGATGTTGGTTCGAGAATGGACTTCGATATCGAGATTTTGGTTCGCCTGTATTGGGAAGGTTGCGACATAGACTTCGTTGAAACGCGCGTTATCTATCCTGAGAACGGCATCTCTCATTTCGATGCGTTGTGGGATAACGTCAAAATCAGTTGGATGCATACACGTCTATTCTTCAGCATGCTGCCAAGAGCACCAAAACTGATTGCTCGCCATTTCAAATCCGATTCAGCTGATAATAACCCAAATTTATCGACTGATTCAGAGCCGCAAGCTTCTGAACAACCACACTGGTCCCGCACTCAAGAACGCGGCACAGTATTAGGCATTAAGCTGTTATTAGCCATTTATACCTTGTTAGGTCGCGGTGTGTTCAACCTCATTCTGCGTGGTGTGATGCGTTACTACCACTTGACGGGCCAGCGTGCGCGAAACGCTTCCGAACAATATCTATTCCAATTAAAAGCCTATGCGGAACAGCAAAATATTGAGCTCCCCGGAGAACTAACCAGTTACAACCATCTGCTTTCATTTGGCCATACGATGCTCGACAAGCTCGCGGCATGGAAAGGTGATTTCTCGGCAGATAACCTGACTATTCATGGCCAAGACCAGTTCGAGAGCATGGTGGCAAATAAGCAAGGTGTGCTAATCCTTGGATCTCACCTTGGCAATATTGAGCTGTGCCGAGCTTTAGGTCGCAGACACTCGAACATCAAAATCAACGCCCTGGTTTTTACAGAACACGCCGAACGTTTTAATTCCGTGATGAAAGCGGTTAACCCGCAGTCTGATTTAAATCTGATTCAGGTGACATCGATGGGGCCTGATACCGCTATCTTGTTACAACAGAAACTAGAGCAAGGCGAATGGATCGTGATTGTTGGCGATCGAACTTCCACCAGCAAAGAGAGCCGCTCAGTATGGGCTGAGTTCTTAGGTAAGGAAGCTCCATTCCCTCAAGGTCCATTTATGTTAGCCTCGGTTCTCAAAGCACCCGTATTTTTGCTGTTTGGGTTACGTGACGACTCACAATCTAAGCCGCATTTTAATGTCTATTTCGAGCATTTTAGCAACAAGATCGAGCTACCAAGAAAGACTCGCGAACAATCTTTACAGCAAGTCGTGCAAAAATACGCAAATCGACTTCAGCACTACACACTGCAAGCACCGCTTCAGTGGTACAACTTTTTTAATTTTTGGACATTGAGCAAGCACCATGACGAAAAAGAATCCAAATAGCATCACCTTTGGTGCCGAGCGCCTCACGATTGAGGATGTTGTCGCTATCTCACAAGGCGCAAAAGCCTCGATGAACACAAGTGAAGCATTCACATCTAAGATCGACCGTGGTGTCGCTTTCTTAGAACGCCTATTGAAAGAAGAAGGTGTGATTTACGGTGTAACGACGGGTTACGGTGACTCATGTACGGTTGCGATTCCGCCAAACCTAGTTGACGAGCTACCACTGCATTTAACACGTTTTCACGGCTGTGGTTTAGGTGAAATATTGTCTCACGAACAAGCTCGTGCAGTATTAGCAACGCGCCTGTGTTCGTTATCACAAGGTGTCTCTGGTGTGACTCACGATCTACTCAACCAGATCGTTACTCTAATCAACCAAGACATCTCACCACGCATTCCTCAAGAAGGATCGGTGGGTGCCAGTGGCGACTTAACACCTCTGTCTTACTTAGCCGCAGCACTGATTGGTGAGCGTGATGTAATCTACAAAGGTGAAGTGCGCCCAACCAGTGACGTCTACAAAGAGTTAGGAATTAGCCCTATCAAACTTAAGCCAAAAGAAGGCTTGGCGTTGATGAATGGTACGTCTGTAATGACGGCATTAGCTTGTATCGCTTACAAGCGTGCGGAATATCTAGCTCAGCTATCAACTAAGATCACCGCTATGGTATCAGTCGGTATGCACGGCAATGACTTCCATTTCGATGAAGCGCTGTTTGCAGTCAAACCTCATCCTGGTCAACAACAAGTTGCTGCATGGCTGCGTGATGATCTGCAAGCGGATCGCCCGCCACGTAACAGTGATCGCCTCCAAGATCGTTACTCTCTGCGCTGTGCTCCACATGTTATCGGCGTGGTTCAAGACTCTCTGCCTTGGCTACGCCAAATGATCGAGAACGAGCTAAACAGTGCCAACGACAACCCAATTATCGATGGTGATAATGAGCGCGTACTGCACGGTGGACACTTCTACGGTGGACACATTGCAATGGCGATGGATACGTTAAAAACTGCAGTTGCGAACCTTGCTGATCTGCTTGACCGTCAAATGGCTCAGCTGATGGACTACAAGTTCAACAACGGTTTGCCATTCAACCTAACGGGTGCTGAAGGCGAACGTAAGCCAATCAACCACGGCTTTAAAGCAGTACAGATTGGCGTTTCAGCTTGGACAGCAGAAGCATTGAAACACACCATGCCAGCAAGCGTATTCTCTCGCTCAACTGAGTGTCACAACCAAGATAAAGTGAGTATGGGCACCATCGCAGCTCGTGACTGTTTACGCGTTCTAGAGCTAACCGAACAAGTGGCAGCAGCGTCACTACTGGCGGGGGCACAAACACTCGAACTTCGTAAGCGCCACAAAGAGCTTGATGAGCACCACATGAGTGAGAACCTCAAGCACATTCGCGACGAAGTGCTTAAGGAGTTTGAATTTATCGTAGAAGATCGACCACTTGAAGGCGATCTACGCCACTTCATTGCTCGTATTCAAAGTCAGCACTGGTCACTTTACTCATAAAGTAGCCAACCCTTTACGCAATATTGTTGAGAGCGATTTATGTCTGAAATCCTTCACCCATTACAATCTGAGGTGACGCTTATCACCTCATTCCAAGATGCCGACCCAATGGGCGTGATCTATCACGGCAACTACTTCCGATTCTTTGAAGAAGTTAGGCGCATCATGATGGATAAGATTGAGTACAACTACCATGAGATGAAGGATTCTGGCTACATGTGGCCTATCATCGACACGCGCGTAAAGTACATCAAAGCGATACCATTTAATCATCAGATCAAGGTCACGGCTAAGTTGACTGAGTGGGAAAACCGCCTGCGCGTCGATTATGAAATTCATGATGCCCTAACCGGTGCTCGCATGACTCGAGCGCACACAATGCAGGTTGCCGTCACCATCGAAGAACAAGAGATGTGCTTTGCCTCACCCAAAGTGTTTACTGACAAAGTCGAACACTGGCACCAATTTGGTTGCTTACCTCTAGCAACTGAACATCAAACACAAACCTCTAACCCACAGCAGGTGAACCATGAATCTGTTTAAACGCAGTCGCAAATACATCAATATCGCGCTAATTGGACTTACTGCGATGATGGCAAGCGGCCTTGTAAGCGCCAAAGAAAACTCTGCTGCTGTCAATTCTATTTCAGAGCTGCAGACGGTGCTCAGCGAAAATAGTATTGTGCGTGGTGAGTTCACTCAAACACGCAATATGGAGATGTTCGCCCAGCCTTTAACGTCACAAGGTACATTTCTGTTAGACAAATCAAGTGGCTTACTCTGGACACAAACCACTCCGTTTCCCGTGAACTTAGTGCTCACCGATAACAAACTGAGCCAAAGGTTTGCCGATCAACCCGCAAAAATCATCACCGACAAAGAAAATCCAATGGCGTTTTATTTCAGCCATATCTTCTTGTCAGTGTTTCATGGGGACACGCAAAAACTTCAGGAACAGTTCGCACTCAATTTTGAGCCCGCAACTAACACCAGCTCTGATAAAAATGTACAAGCATGGACACTGACTCTAAAGCCCAAAAATGCACCGATGAATGCGGTGTTTGAGGCTATCACACTGCAAGGCAACAGCGATATTGAACGTATTGAGTTGAAAGAGATTCGTGGAGATAGCACAGTGATCGAATTCAGTCAGTTAAGCCATCTACCGGAAGTATTATCAGATGCTGAAGCGAAACAATTCCAACTCTAGTCTTGCCCTTGTTTGGCTTGTTGTTGTAATGCTGTTTAGCGGGTTGTTGACCAAACAATTCGCTTTTTCTTCGTCGGTACCGATTGAAAGCAACATTCTAAAGTTACTGCCCGAAAACCAGCAAGACCCAATGGTAGAGCAAGCCTTTCAGCAGATATCCAGCTCGATGAGCGAGCAAGTGGTATTTATCATAAGCGCTCCCGATATCGAACAAACCATGGTTGCGACCGACGCTTTTGAAAAAGCTCTCAACCAAAGAACTTTTTCAAGTCAGCCAACTCTGTTTAAGCAAGTTCAAGGTAAAATCAACGCCAGCACTCAAAGCCAGTGGAGCGATTTCTATTTTCGTCACCGATCTCAACTGCTGACCCAACAACAAAAAGAGACGCTGACACACTCGCCTGATTCGCGAGCTCAATATGTCATTCAGTCTCTGTACAATCCATTCTCAGGCGTCACTGCAGCAGAGTTATCTCTCGACCCATTCTTGTTATTTCGCGACTACATCAGTGCTATTGGCGTCCAATCAAGTAACTTTGTTCTGAAAGAGGGCTATCTCACGGCCCAGTCGAATGAGCAAACTCATATTTTAGTCACGGCTACTCTGGCGGACTCACCTTATAGCTTGGCGATTCAAGAACAACTTCCAGATCTTGATTCAATTGAGCGCGAGGTCGAAAAACAATTTGGCGTCAAGGTGCAGCATACTGGTGTGGTGTTCTACGCCAATTACGGTACCGAAAGCGCGAAATCAGAAATCAGTACCATTGGTTTGGGCTCATTGGCAGGCGTTATTTT
Source organism: Vibrio sp. 10N.239.312.D08 (assembly GCF_041466145.1). Taxonomy (NCBI): domain Bacteria; kingdom Pseudomonadati; phylum Pseudomonadota; class Gammaproteobacteria; order Vibrionales; family Vibrionaceae; genus Vibrio; species Vibrio sp. 10N.239.312.D08. The sequence goes on from NZ_JBFSSD010000046.1 coordinate 33,322, forward strand.
ATTGGTGTGGCTGACATTTCGTAGTGCGCTACCACTTGCCTTATCTTTACTCTCAATCAGTACAGGATTATTGGTTGCACTGGCAATCACTGTCGCTATCTTTGGTAAGGTGCATCTATTCAGCTTGGTGTTTGGCGCTAGCTTGATTGGCGTATCCATCGATTACTCTTTTCACTATCTCACTGACCGTTTGGCCGCAGGAAGCCACTGGCAGAGCGATAAAGGCCTAAAGCATATTTTCATTGCCATCACTCTAGGTTTAATCACCAGCTTAATCGGATACTTAGGGCTACTGGTTGCGCCATTCCCAGGCTTGCAGCAACTGGCTCTGTTTTCGTCGATTGGACTGATCGCAGCTTACGCCAGTGTGGTGTGCTGGTACCCCGTTTTAGCGGTAAAACCAGGCCAAGAGCGCCCTCTTCCCCTGTCGAAACTTTGGCATACTTGGTTAAGCCTTTGGAGCAACCAAAAATTTAGAATTGGCTTACCGTTAACAGTGACTGTCGTTAGCTTGATGTCACTCAGTCAAATTCGTTACGACGACGATATTCGCCAGCTTCAGGCTATGCCCGAACAACTCAAACAACAAGAGCAAGCCATTACTGAGATATCAGGGTTAGGCAGTGGTCAAAATATGCTTTTGGTCACAGCTCAGAGCGACCAAAAGCTACTCAAAAAATTGACAGAAATCACCACAAGCTTAGATTCGCTGGTCAATAGCCAAGGTATCTCCGGGTATCGCAGCATCAATCAACACTTGTTAAGTAAACAAGAACAGCATGATAACTATCAGTTGGTTGAACAACTCTATAGTCAACAAAGCCATATATTACAAAGCTCTCTCGGTTGGTCTACGTTTCCAGAACTACCAAAATTCGAACCAATCACGGTATCTGGATTTTTGGAGTCTCCAGTCTCAGAGCCTGTTCGACCACTTTGGTTAAAACCTATCGACGGGCAAGCAGCGTCGGTCATTTTGATAAAAGACGTCACTGATGCTGAGCTGTTCTCACAGTGGTTGGAGTCAGATTTTGCTCAGAAGCAAGGTGTGAAACACCTCAATAAAGCGGATGAAATCTCCTCTCTTTTTGCTGAGTACCGCGTCAAGATTACCGAGCTGTTATTGATAGCATTGGCAGCTATTGGCATGCTGTTAGGCTGGCGCTATGGTGTGAAGCAAAGCCTGTTAATGCTGTTGCCTTCATTGATTGCAGGCGTAGCAGGTTTGGCGGTCACGGGCATTTTAGGCTCGACACTGAACCTATTTAACCTGCTTGGTTTGATTCTGATTTTAGGGATTGGCATAGACTACACCCTGTTCTTTGCTGAGCAAAAGAAATCGCTGAGCACCTTATTAGCGATCACCTTGTCAGGTCTCACAACACTACTTTCATTCGGCTTACTGTCGCTGAGCCAGACTCATGCTATTCATAGCTTCGGGGTGACGGTTCTGACAGGGATCTTTGTCGCTTGGCTGCTTTCTCCACTCGCGATCAACAGTAGTAAAAACGTAGAAGGACCAATTACTCGAGAGGCTTTTAGATGATCCAGACATTAAAGGTAACCTTCGCCATACTAGTGGGCATTCTAATGAGTGCCTGCTCGATGGTTTCTCAGCAGCCAAGTGGTGCGAGCGTGTCTATCGATCAAGACACCGATCTAGCACTACCACTGCCAGCTGAACTGGGATACTCATTAACAGCCAGTCAGTTGATTAGCGCTACGTGGGAAAATGATACACAGCAGCTTCCGGTTCAAGTCGAAGTCACACCAGGTAAAGTGGTTTTGGCGGGGTTCTCCTCTTGGGGTACTCGCATTCTATCGCTGCAATACCAGAATCAAGTAATTGATACGCAGGTTTTGTCTGGGCTTGGCGCAACTTTGCCACAACCTGAACAGGTGCTATTTAATTTAATGCTTACCTTATGGCCGGCTGAAGCATGGGCTCAGCCTTTACAAAGCATAGGTTGGCACCTAGTCGATACCGACAAAACAAGAACCGTATTTGATGAAAACCAACAGGCAATCATTCAAATTGATTACCAAACAGATCCTGGTACACACAAAACGGCAGGCGACATTGTTTTCAAACATTTGACCCTGGGCTACAACATCACCGTACAAACGTTGAACTCAACGATTGTCGACAATCCAAGTAAGAGTTGAACACTATGCCTATTTACATCCAAGACTGTGGTTTCCACTCAGCGCTAGGCTCAGAGATTGCCGATATTCATGGCTGTCTAAAAGACGAGCGTGAATCAAATATGGTCGAAGTGCACGATATGCTGAACGATGGTAAACACACTGTCGTTGGTCAGATCGCGGGTGAACTACCACCGATTCCTTCAGATCTTACGCAATACGCCACTCGCAACAATCAACTGGCGCTGTCGGCTCTTCACCAAATTGAAGATTCTATCGAGCAAGCCAAATCTCAGTTTGGCGCAGATAGAATTGCTGTTGTTATTGGCACCAGCACATCTGGGATCTCCGATGGTGAAGCAGTCTTCAAACAAAAATTGGCAAACGGCGAGTTTCCAGCAGATTACCATTACTCAAAACAAGAGCTTGGTGATACCTCAGAGTTCGTTAGCCAGTATTGCGCATTAACGGGGCCAAACTACGTCATATCTACGGCTTGCTCATCCAGTGGCCGCGTATTTCTGACCGCCCAGCGCTTATTAGATTCAGGTATGGCTGATGCCGTGTTAGTGGGTGGTGTGGATACATTGTGTAAGCTGACACTCAATGGTTTCCACGGTCTTGAAGCACTCTCAACAACACATTGTAAGCCATTTAGTGCAACCCGAGAAGGTATCAACATAGGAGAAGCAGCGGCATTTATGTTGCTCAGCAAAACAAAGTTAGCCGGTGTTAATGCAGCACAAGACACGTCAAACATTGCCTTATTGGGCTGTGGGGACAGCTCTGATGCACACCACATTTCAGCGCCTCACCCTGAAGGCAATGGTGCTGAACAAGCAATGAAAAAAGCGTTACATTCTGCACAGTTAAACGCAGAAGACATTGGTTATATCAATGCACATGGTACAGCAACGCCACTCAATGACTCGATGGAAAGTAAAGCCATTCATCGTATTTTTGCAAACAAGGTTCCCGTCAGTTCTACCAAACCGCTGACCGGGCATACTCTAGGCGCAGCAAGTGCGATTGAGGCTGCAATTGCGTGGCATATTTTGAAATATGACTTACCGCTTCCCTTACAAAAATGTCAGGATAAAGCTGAAGATATTGAGATTGATTTGGTAAACTGTTCACAGAAACTTAAAGCAAAGAACATCTTAAGCAACTCGTTTGCTTTTGGTGGCAACAACATTAGCCTGATTTTTGGTGTAGTAAATGACTGATATCCCTTCTGTAGACCAACTTCTCCCTCACGATGATCCGATGATATTAATCGATCGTGCTATCAGCGTAGAGGCGTTGTCGATCCACTGTCAGGTCGATATTGGTGACCATAATCTGTTCTTTGACGCCGAATCTCAAACGGTACCAGCATATGTTGGAATCGAGTTTATGGCGCAGTCTGTAGCGGCATGGTCTGGATATCACGCACTTAAAAACGGCACCACGCCCCCAATCGGATTCTTACTCGGCTCTCGTCGCTATAAATCACTGTGTGATGAGTTTACTCAAGGTCAGACCCTTGATATCTACGCCGAACAGATGATGGAAGACAGCGGTATGGCTGTGTTTACCGCAAGAGTCGAAGACCGAGGTGAGTTAGTGGCTCAATGCCAACTCAACGTCTACGTGCCGACCGAACAAAAATTACAAGAAATGAAAACTAGGAGCCCATCATGAGCCGTCAGGTTTTAGTCACTGGTGCCAGTAAAGGTATTGGTAAAGCGATCGCTATTCAACTCGCGAAAGACGGGTTTGAAATCGCCGTTCATTACATGGGTGACAAGCAAGGTGCTGAAGAGACGCTAAAGTCGATCACCGAACTGGGTGGCGCTGGACGTCTTATTCAATTTGATATCAGCAAACGAAGCGAGTGTCGCGAAAAGCTTGAGTCTGATATCGCTGAACATGGTGCTTACTATGGTGTAGTGAACAACGCGGGCATTACTCGTGACACTGCATTCCCCGCGATGACGGAAGAAGAGTGGGATGGTGTGATCCATACCAACCTAGATAGCTTCTACAACGTACTTCACCCTTGTGTAATGCCTATGGTTCAAAAGCGTAAAGGTGGCCGTATCGTCACTCTAGCGTCGGTATCCGGCATTATGGGTAACCGTGGTCAAACTAACTATGCTGCAGCAAAAGCGGGGGTGATTGGCGCAACTAAGTCTCTTGCTCTAGAACTCGCAAAACGCAAGATCACGGTAAACTGTGTCGCTCCTGGCTTAATTGACACAGGTATGGTTGACGAGCACGTGAAAGATCATGCACTTCCTCAAGTACCACTGCGCCGTATGGGTGAGCCGGAAGAAGTAGCCGGCCTAGTCAGCTACCTAATGTCTGATATTGCAGGCTACGTAACTCGCCAAGTGATTTCAGTAAATGGAGGCTTAGTATGACCCGCCGCGTTGTTGTAACTGGAATGTCTGGTGTTACTGCTTTTGGTAACGACTGGCAACAGATAGAGCCTAAGCTAAAGGCCTGTGAAAATGCGACTCAATATATGCCAAGCTTCGAGCAATATGATGGTCTCAACACAAAACTTGCCGCGCCTATTGATGACTTCCAACTGCCTAAACACTACAAGCGTAAGCAAGTGCGTGGCATGGGCCGTGTATCACGCCTAGCAACCGTTGCGACTGAGAATGCATTGGAACAAGCCGGCTTAATTGGTCACGATGTATTGACCAATGGCGAAACTGGTATCGCTTACGGCTCTTCAACTGGCAGTACCGATGCGGTTGGTGCTTTCGGAGTAATGCTGAACGAGAAGTCGACACGAGCAATCACAGCAACCACTTACGTTCAAATGATGCCACACACAGCCGCGGTAAACGTAGGTCTGTTCTTTGGTCTGCGTGGCCGCGTGATTCCCACCAGCAGCGCCTGTACTTCAGGAAGCCAAGCCATTGGTTACGCCTATGAAGCGATCAAGCATGGTTACCAAACCGTAATGGTTGCCGGTGGTGGTGAAGAGTTATGCCCAACTGAGTCTGCCGTTTTCGATACCCTTTTCGCTACCAGTTTAAAAAACGACACACCCAAGAAATCCCCTAGCCCATACGACAGCGAGCGTGATGGCTTGGTTATCGGCGAAGGCGCTGGAACCCTGATCCTTGAAGAGTACGAACATGCTGTTGCTCGTGGCGCAAAGATCTACGCAGAAATCATAGGTTTTGCGAGCAACTGTGATGCGGCTCATGTGACTCAACCTCAGATGGAAACCATGCAAATCTGTATGGAGAAAGCATTGAGAGACGCACAACTTCCAGCTGAGAAGATTGGCTATGTTTCTGCGCACGGTACTGCGACTGAAAAAGGTGATATTGCAGAGAGTAACGCGACAGCGAATATCTTTGGTGAAGTACCAATCAGCTCTCTTAAGAGTTACTTTGGCCATACGCTTGGTGCATGTGGTGCAATTGAAGCGTGGCTCAGCCTAGAGATGATGCATAGCGGTTGGTTCAGCCCAACCCTAAACCTTAAGAATGTCGATGAACAGTGCGGCAAGCTCGATTACATCACGGGCTCAGGTCGCGAATTGGATGTTGAATACTTGATGAGCAACAACTTTGCTTTTGGTGGAATCAACACCTCTATCATCTTCAAGAAAGTCTAAGCTTAGCTACATAAAACGCTAAGTAAATAAAAAGGTTCATCGCGGATTAGCGGGAACTAAAAACAAAAACGGTAGTAAGTGATATGGT